>JAGGAC010000009.1 GCA_017889635.1 Bacillota bacterium
GGATACTCTATATACACCTTTGACCCCAAAGGGATAACTTTTGGATCAACAGCAATTATACCGGGACGAACTTGCGTACCCAGAAAAGTCTTGTTACCCCATTGATCATTATCATGCGCACCAGGAGCATAAGCAGTGGCCTTAATATCAATAACTTGCTCGTACTTTGTTGGAGGCTTTGTGGATTCATGCTGCGCAGCATTCTGCGGTGCAGCTCCGGCTACTGGCGATAATATAACCGACGACATAATAGCTGCTCCAGCAAGAACACCGGCGGCAATATTCTTATATTTTTTCCGAAGCCGGTCAATGGTGCGATGACGATCATTCATGCCATACTCCTCCTTGTCAAATATCTCATTCATAGTTTTTCGCAAATAGCAACTATAATCCGCAACATATTTTGTAAATCCTCAGAAAAAGCAAACTTGTTAGCATTGTTAAATAAATCCTATTTATTCTCGAACTGGGACCGAGTTTTTAACATTTGCGCCGCTCTTTCCTCCACAATAACGGTAACATCTTGATGCAATTGCAAAATCGACGCAGGCACTTTTGGCGTTATCCCTTCAAATAAAGCCCGATAAATGACATCCGCCTTATTTTCCCCATCCGCCAGCAGAATAATTTTTTTCGCATGCATTATATTCTTAATTCCCATGCTAATTGCAAATCTAGGCACAGCCTCAATACTGTTAAAAAAACGCGAATTTGCATGAATTGTCTCATCATCTAATTTAACTTTATGCGTTGTGGCTTCAAATTTAATATCTGGTTCATTGAAGCCAATATGGCCATTGGTGCCGATCCCTAAAATTTGCAAATCGGTTCCGCCCCGCTCAAGAATACTATTATCATAGTTTTGACACTCTAATTCAACATTTTGTGTCATTCCGTCAGGAATGTGAATATTTTTCTTATTAATATTCACATGTTTGAAAAAGTTGTGGTACATATAATATGTATAGCTTTGCTCATTGCTTGACTGTAATCCCAGATATTCATCCAAATTAAAAGAAACCACTTCGGAAAAATCCAACCCAACTTGATGATGAACCATTATTAAATTCTTATACATTAAAAGCGGCGTACTGCCTGTAGCCAACCCCAGCACACTGTTAGGCTTTAAATAAATTTGCCCGGCAACAATTCTCGCCGCTCTTGCGCTCATATCCTCGTAATCTTTAGCAATTACAACCCGCATCCAATTGCCTCCTATATAACAAGTTACCATGCACAAAAGTTGCCGAAACCCCTAAATCATCATCAAAAACAACAAAATCAGCCTGCTTTCCGACCTTTATACTGCCTTTCTCTGCTAAAACGCCGATTTCTCTAGCCGGATTGACCGTTACCAATCGGATCGCGCTAACTAAATCAATTCCGGTATTATCCATGAAATTTTTCACCGCCTGATTGAGCGTTAATATACTGCCGGCAATAACACCATCAGCTAACCGAGCTTGTCCGTTACTTACTGTCACAGCTTGGCCACCCAAATCATAGTCACCGTCACCCAGCATGCTGGCCCTCATCGCATCAGTAATCAAAATAATTTTATCTAAGCCTTTGACCTTTAACAGCAGTCTTTGAATAGCCGGGTGCACATGAAAATTATCGGCAATAAGTTCACAGACCACTTCGCTATCCATAGCAGCCCCAACGACGCCTGGCTGCCGATGATGCAACGGCGGCAAAGCATTAAAAATATGCGTAACGTGAGAGATTCCCGCAGTAATACTGGCCATTGCTTGCTCATAAGTAGCATTACTGTGCCCGATTGACACCACAATGCCATGTTCAATGCAAGCTTGAATAAATGTCCTCTCTGCAATTAATTCCGGAGCTAATGTAATAATTTTTATAACATCTAAATATTTCTGCAACTTGACAAACTCAGGCCTTAAAATATGGCGTTTGTCTTGTGCTCCCGCATAAAGTTCACTAATAAACGGTCCTTCCATATGGCAACCCAAAATTTCAGCCCCGCTCCTTTTGTTCATAGCCAAGCGGATCCGCTCCAACGTTTTAGCGACTTTGTCATAAGCCATGGTCATACTTGTCGCCAAAAAAGAAGTTACACCTGTTTCCAACAGGCATCTACTCATGTTTAATAAAGCCTCGCCGTCATCATCCATCGTATCAAAGCCGCAGCAACCATGGACATGAACGTCAATAAACCCTGGCGATACATACCGGCCTGCGGCGTCTAGCCGCTCTTTCAAAGAATACCGATTTAACTCAGCTTCAGGAATTACTGCTACAACTTTTTCATCAAATACAATCGCGTGATCTCGCAATATTTCTTGTTCAGTAATAATCTTACCATTAACGATAGCTTTCATAATTGTTCATCCTCTAGTTTAGTTATTTTATGCTACCTCAACCACAACATTCGTGCGAGCAGTGGGCGATAATTCATCACGAATTACTCGAGTGTTTTCAGATACTACCAGTCGCATCGCTCCATATCTTTCACCAACAGGCAAGTCATATAAATCTGGCTTATATGAAAAAGCAAGCCAGATTTATATGACTTGCTCTTTATAATAAAATATATCAATTATGTTTTAAAGCCCCCTTCATACCTCCACCTCAATACAAAACTGTTTTAATATTATTATACTGTAATTACCTGTCGCAATCCACCATGTTAAGCAAGTCTGGTCCCGCTCTTGTAAAACCGGCTAATGATTTCGCATAAAATAATGGACTGGTTTTCAAAATATGGTATAACTGCTCATCATGAATATCCAATGCAATTTTAGGGTCGGGATCACGGTTATTTATTTCAATTAGCCAAAGATATCCTTTAGTGTCCAGACCTACATCAACTCCAAGTGTTCCGCAGTTGATTCCACATTTGTCCAAGGCATTACACACCGCTATAGCAAAAGACTCTATTCTTTCTATCAATGCTAATATATCTTCTTCATCAGAAGAAATAACTTTTCCCAGTATATCTGCTGCCAAGAAACCTGCCCCGCCACTAGAAATATTGCTTACAATACTGCCTTTATTTCCTAGTCGCCCAACTATAGCATTACATATCCATATATTGGCTTGGTTTTTTTGTACTACGCACCTGAAATCAATAATTCCACCCTGATATTCAATTAGGTCAATCGCTTGTTGGATCAGATATTTTCTATTATTGAAACGTTTTTGAATATATTCATTTGCTTCACTTATACTTTCAAAGACAGCTTGACCGTTTACTCCCTGTTCACGATACTGGAAAACAAAAATCTTGTTTTCCATAGTTACCTTTACTATTCCGTGGCCTCTTAAACCTGAAACCGGTTTAATATATATTTTTTTATACCTTTCCAACAAATTAAATACATCTTGAGGTGATTCATATAATACTGTATATGGAATATGATGGTTTAATTCGCTATCTTGAGAAAACCATTGATACATCTCCCATTTTCCAAAGTAATGATTATTAAAAATTTTATCCCCGCTAACTGATAAAAAATGATTTTTCCACTGGTCACTAAGTCCAATACTTCGATATATAGATGCTGGATAAGGAAATATTCCTTTTTGCCAGTAATTCTTAATAGGGTTATAGCAGTAGCCCTCGATTAGCCGATTTGTCTTATCTACCTTGTTTAATGCAAAAACAATAATAGCGCCATGCAGTTTTGAGTATTCCCTTACATAAGCCAGCGTTCTTTTCATACGAGAAACTGTCAGTTTCTCATCGTTCTCACTTACTAGGAGGCCAATATATGGTCCGATAATAATCTCATTTTTATCTACACTCATTTCATATATCGGGTAATCTGGCAGATGCAATTCCGCCATAAGCTTTGGAGAAATCAAAACATTATCAGGTGATATTTCATTATTCATTAATATATTGATATACTGTTTTTGACTTCCAAAGCTTATAAAACCACGCTTCTTCCTTCCAAGCTTGATTTCATCCGCTTGCTTAGGATGCATAACTATTTCAGAATCACTATTGGCACTCGCTTTTATTGTTATAACATTTTTTCCAAAAGACATATAATTCTTATCCTTTCAGGCCCTAAACTCTGTAAGCGAGAGCGCATAAAGAAAAGGGGTATAACGTATAGCAAGGTATATCTGCCAATCCATTGTTTTGAACCCTTTAAAACTTGGAAAGACATTTGCTTCAATAAACCACAATTTTTTATCGCTATCAATACCAATATCAATTCCGAATTCTGCAAAATGTTCCGTAGAAGCGTCCATATACAAGCAGAGTTTTTGACTCAATTCGGTTACTTGCTGTGCGAGCGATTTATCATCTTCAGGAAACGCTTGACATAAAGCATCATCTAAAGATAAGGCATAACCACCTTTTGATATATTTGTCAGGTGACTATCAATGCTAGCAACCCTACATTCAATTCCTGTACAGCCCCAAACTTTGTTCTTTTGTTTTTGCATAACAATCCTAATATCAAAAATTGAATTACCGATCTTGGCTAATGACAAACATTTTTGAATCAGATAATTTTCAAAAAAATTATTATTTTTCATTGCAAAAAAGTCTTCTAACGATTCATCATCATTAAAAACTGAAACTTTTGGATTTTTAGCTCTATAATCAGTAAGTTTATAAATTAAATCTATTTTTTCAATAATACATATTCCTCTACCCCGCGAGAGATCAATTGGCTTTAAAATTACTTTATTGTAACAGTCGATAAAAGCCTTTACCTGTTCAAATTTAAGCAATAACTCTGTAGGTGGAAGGTATTTATTCACTTCACTATTTAGTCTAAAAAAATTATATAATTCATATTTGGAGAATCGATAAGAATTAAATAACTTACCACCAGTAAATTCGATCAATTTTTCTATATCCTTAGGATTAGAATGAAAGTCCCGTCTATAAATCACTTCCGGCAGCGGAAAATAACCATACTCCCATGATTTTGCAACTATATTATAATAAAGACCATAAGCCGTCTGATTTTGCCAATTAATTGACTTGGGAGAAAAAGCATATATTAGCCCACCAACTTTATTGTAAATACCAAAGCGGTCAGAATATTTTTTCATATGGTTAGGATTATAACGCTTGGTATCGTTACCCAATAATAGGCCGATAACTGGCCCTATGGCTATAGAAGAAGTTGAGATTTTAACCCGATAAACCTGAGTTTCCGGAATGAGAAGCTTCTTCTTTAATTTTTCCGTAATCACAATTTTCCCGGGATTTTCAAAAGAACTTTCTTCTAAACTCGAATCATCAGTATACTCCACTGATGCATTAACTGACTTTCTGCCAAATATTATATTAATAGACTGTTTACAGTCTATTAATAATGAAGAAGTTAAATAAATAATCTCACGGTCGGAAGATATTACTTCTATTTTGGCCCACATAATCTTTCTCCTTTTACTGCATCATTCTTCCAATTCGTCACATTCCTTAAAACAGCCACTTCCTTGAAATAATCCTTCCAAAAAGTCAAGTTTATCCTGAGTCAACCTTTGTAGTTTTATTATATTTTCTATAATACTATTTACGGACTCATTAACAACTACAAATTCTTTAATATTGCGTGCGCCTTTCCTTGATTTTTGTATTATTTCGCCTTCTAAATTAAGAATTTTAGCAAGAGCAATCTCTTCAGCGGCAATTGATTTTATAATATCGTTAAGAGCTTGTTCTAAACTGGCATCGGAAATACGAATATTTGACACAGATTTAAACATGATAATACCTCCACAGATTAATTCTAATGTTCCGGTCCATCAATATAAGTGAGTCTTGCGTTCGGAGGTGGTTATTGCCCCCACCAAACGCTTAGAACGAACTTAGTTCGAGTGTTATAGCCTGTTTGATCTACAACCTAAGAGGACGGAATCTTACAGGCTGTTAACGAGATAAACAATTCGGAAGACAGTCGCCTGAAGCGCATTACGACAGCGTCCATCCTAATATAAATTATGCAAAGGTAACATAATATGCTACATTATCTAGATAGCATAATGTACTGTAAACTAAATTTCGGCCATTGCTGAATTATTAACAAATTAAAAGTGGCCTGCCCATCATTACACAAGGGCTTAGGCCACTTTTCAACATTATCATTCAAACTAACCGTGCAATAGATAAAGAAACTAAGAATCCACTGCCATTAATTACGGACGCATATTAATCCCATTCATCACTTATTGCGCTAACACTTAAAAGCGGTAATTCTGAAATCAGAACTACCGCTTTTAGACATACACAAAATTCACCTTTATTTTTACCATACTAACAACCACATAATAATTACTTCAAATAGAGAATCTTGATTTATCAAAATAGGTCTAACGTCTAATAATAAACTAATCCCTTGCTGATCCTATTGCGATGCCAAGTAAAATATTGGAAATATCTCTCAACGCATCATTATGACGCCTATTTTCTCTCTCTTGACGCTCATGCCAATCTCGATCGCTTTCACCATCGTGCCGCCGCATCTCTCTCTCATGCCGCTCATTTTCTTCGCGCTGCCTTTCATCATGTTTACGCTGTCTGTCATTATCAGGCTGACGTCTATCATCTAATTGAACAATTCGCTGTGAATCCTCATTATATAATGGTATAGCTTCTATTACTGTTGCACCGAGCCCAAATTGCATAATCCCCGCCAGTGAGTAAAACATTATTTTTTTTGTTATATTGTTCATAAAACATTCCTCCAATATTTTATCCTATATAATACTATTTTAATTTTACTAGATTATAACAGTTTTATCAAAAAAACATTTTTTCCCTTTTTTTAATATAAATTTAGAATATTGTGTAAATTAATAACGTATCACCATTGATATATTGGTCAACATTTTCAGGTGAAGCGGTTGCATGTTGCCAGCCTGATTTCTGACATAAAATAAGAGCCCCGAAGGACGCTTATTTTATGTGCATATTCTCAATAATTTCTGCCCGATGTTCGTCTACATACTTTTTAATTGTCTGAAATTCATATTCATCTTTTGAACCAATAATAATTGAATTCCATGGCTGATTATCATCATGCTGAAAAAAACGTCCTTTATCTTTAGTCCAAGAAGAAATTATATCTGGTTTACTTTTTTTATTAGACAAATCATATTCAACCAAATAATACGAATTTCCAATAACTTCATTATCTAATATTGTTCTACCCCATTTCCACACTTTTACACAATCTCCGTTTAAAGTTACAGATAATTTATCAAACCAAACTTCACTTTCACTTCCGTCTGCATTTTTATACCAAGTTAGACCTACCCATCGATCTTTGTTTTCTTTCCATTGCAAAAAATAAACCTGCTGACTATTATGAAATGCCAAATCGCTAATTATACTATAGTATCTTTCATTTGCGCTACCTGGCACAAATTCAAAACTGTCTGAAACAGTGCTTTCTTTACTCCAAAGAACTCGTCCACCTTCATCAAAAAACGCTTCATGTTGAAATAAAATTTTACCTTGACTAGGGTAAATATATATTTGGGCTAATTTAAACTTCAAGTCATTTATTTTAGGCACTTCAGTTAATCGATGATTATTTATTGCATTATTCTTGCCTGCTTCGCTATAAGTAGTTTTTATACATAGTTCAACATGATCAATATTTCCATTGTAATCTTTAACAATATTAAGTGATTCGGGATTATAAAAATCACTTACATAATCGCTTGAGTAATACCAAATCCAGTTAGATTCAGCAGCATAGACATTCTGAAAACTACAGAAACAAACTATTAACATTACTCCAATTGTAATACGCAACCTTTTTTTCATTAGAAAACACCTCCTAAACGCCTTTGTTTCGCACATTTCGACAAAATAACTTTTTTTCCTTCTCCTGCACTATTTAACTAGAATATCCATTATAATGGCTCTTTTCTCATTATTACTATTCTGGTGACACAGGACCTTAACTCTCCAACACTGAAAAACATAATTCTGCTCCCATAATAGTCTTCTTTTTAAGTATTAATAAATAATTAATACTTACGTAATAATAACATGCCAAAATATTGTAAAATATACTAAAAGGATGTGATATACTTTGGCCTTAATCTTAAACAGCAAAATTATGGGATTAGTAATTGATGAACTTGAAAAAGCTGTAACCCGAACCGGTAAAAGTATCCATGATATCACCAATACTTTATCAAGTATGCATCCTGAAATCTTGTTTTCCCCCGAAGATTGGGATCGACTACTACAAAAAACCAAAGATGGCATCATTAATAAAATCAGAAAGACCTTAGAGTCATTTGCCTAACCACTATTGAGTCTGTTATTTCATTTTTCGTCTTCCTGAAGAGGCAGCATATAACCGCCTGTGTTAGTATTTAAATTATTGATTATGCAAACAATAATTTGCGGAGGTGATACTTGTGGCTTCAAAAAAATCAAACGATTCTTTAGAACAAAAAAAAGCTAAAAGGGAAAACCAGGAGATTAATAATAAGTTTGGTAGACGCACCGAAGATCCTAATCATCCATCAACCTAATGCAATATATCTTACGCTCCTTCGCCCTTTGAGCAAGGTCACTAGCTGACCTTGCTCTTTTTTTATGTATCCGAATCAATCTTACTACCAATTTTGTAGTCCAGTAGTCTTAGCTATTTAAAACAAACTATTTCAGTGTAGTTATTAGTAATTTTATGTAGACTAATTGTGGCCTGTTCGTGTCTTAACGATTTCCTTTAGTCCACTAAAGTGGCACCTCGGTAATGTTTTAATAAACAAAAGTTTTGTTGCTACTTAAGACAAGACTTTTGTTTTCGTCTTCCTGAAGAGGCAGCATTAAAATTTAGTTGATTTTTTTTGCATATGTTAAAAGGAATATTTTACCAATTGTCAAATTTAAAAATAAACGAAATTTTACCGGAGGCGAATACATTGACTAAAAAAACAAGAATCACAATCGGAAGTATACAAGTAATTATTGTATGGATCTTATCAATGCTAGTAGATGATTACTTTCAAATCAATTATAGCTTTTATATTGAGAGCATAATTCATCTTATAATATTTTGGTTATTGTGGCTTATTATTGGTGAAATATTTGATATACTTCATAAACACTTTTCAATAAATCTATAGGACTTTATTTCTTATCCATCCCTGCAATTTTCGAGTTCCCATCCTGCAATATGATCTTATTTTATTTATTTGCAGGGAACCAATATAATTTGTCGTATAAAATAAATATATTTCAAAATCTACTAACCAACACACCACAGATACATAATAAATATTAAAACTAGGAGTAATATAAATGAAAAAGCTATTAGTTTTAACCATAATCTTCTTCATCTGTACTATTACAATTGGACAAACTACTCCTATAAACAGAACCACACAAAAACATAAAGCCTATAACGAAGCCGCTAACAAACTTTTATTAGTTTCCAATAGCTTAGAACAAGTAAAACGAGCATTTGCCCTTGGTGCTAATCCTAATATTAAACGTAATAGTTTTGGCGCTCCGTTCATTGATGCAATTGAAAGTAATTCTATTGAAATGGTGCAGAGCTTCTTGGATAATGGCGCTAATCCTAACCTCTATCTTTATGACATAAACTTTGGGGAATCAACTCCCTTATGGACAGCAATCATTAAACACAATTATAATATGGTAGAATTATTAATTAATGCTGGTGCAGATCCAAACCTAGCCATGAAAGATGGGCAGACAGTCCTGTTCTGGACTGTAAAATACAACACCCCTAACAATATTAAACTAACAAAATACTTGATTAAAAAAGGCGCAAACATAAATAAAATTGACAACGAAGGAGATACGCCTTTAATAGTTGCATGCAAAAATGGCAACTTTGAAATAGCGCAAACATTATTAGACCATGGTGCAAATCCCAATATAAGTAATAATGAAATGCGAAAACCATTATATTTCGCATTTAAATCACAAAATCAGAACTTAATTAATATTTTATTACGGGTTACGAAAAATTAAAGTTATAGTAAAAAACACATTATATTTCTACAGTTTTGTATATCCTAAACTATTGTTGTCCATTCGGACACGACCTTCTTTGTACTATAGATCGGCTGCCGAAAACCGTATCTATAGTACAAAGAAGGTCGTTTTTTCATTCCTTATCATTAAAATTTCTTACATCTAACCAACAAACTTATAGTTCTGCATAAAAATAAGCTGCCTTAGGATTTTATCCCCAAGACAGTTTGAAAACAATATAATGCCTGTTGCCAGCATCACCCTACCGTGGTACCCAAAGAACCATTCGCGGTTTAGTAATTTTCCCAGCCAGTTCTTCAACAGGTCCATATTCCATACACGCCGCCATACAATTTTGCACGCAAGCTGGTTTTTCACCTTTTTGGGTCCGTCCAGCACACAGAATGCAGAGCTCGGTAGGAAATGGTATGTAAGTAAGATACGCCTTATTATTAGGTAATTCCTGAATTGATTCTATAACCCGGATACCGCCCATTCCAGCCGGCCATTTATATTCCTGAGCACAGGCAATTTCACAAGTATGACATCCTGTGCAGTATTCATAATCAATAAGTAACCCGTAACCATTGTTTTTTTTGCTCATTACGCCTCATCTCCTTTAACTTTGTGGACTTTACATAGCATATGCTTGATTGGCGAACCCAGCCCATCTTTACCAACGCTGTTCATAGGAATGAGCGTATTAATGTTAGACCTGAAAGTTCCATATAAAGAAGGTTCACTGCCTTTTTCCTCCGGGAACCACCAACCGTGCGCCGCCATAACCATCCATTCAGGAACTTCTAAAGTTACCTTAGCTTTAAGCTTACATTTTCCAAACCAGTTTTCTACCCAAACCCACTCGCCGTGGCCAATCCCTAATTTTCTGGCCGTTTTGGGGTGAATCTCCACAATAGGGTCTGGATCAAGCGCCCGAAGCCAAGGAATATTCCGATGTTCCGAAATAAAGAAAGCAGCCGATCTCCTTCCAGTACACAAAATAAGCGGATACTCCTTTGCTAAATCAGGTCGGCTTACGGGAGTAAACGGAGGTTCTTCATAGTGTGCAATCGGCTCCAATTTCCATTCCTCGCGCAAAGTAGAGTAGAGCTCGAATTTCCCGGAAGGCGTCTGAAACCCTGGTTTCTTGTCTTTACGCAACAGCCCCTTCTCAAACCTCAAATACGGAGCGCTAGGATGCCCCTCAGGCGGAAAAGCCCATCCTTTCTCCTGTAATTCCTTAAAAGACAGACCCGAAGGTTTAAGAATCTCATCAAAAACCTCATGAATAGAATTATACTTGAAATCAGGATCCAGGCGTTTTGCTAGCTCAAAATTGATCTCGGCATCCGATTTGCAGTCATCCACTTCAATAACTTTATTAATTGTCTGTAACGGAATCCACCATGACCTGATACTATCCTTCTCCAAAAAAGACGTTGCCGGCAAAACAATATCGGCAAGCTGAGCCGTTGGTGTCATAAAAAGATCAACTACTGCAACAAAATCAAGTTTTTTTAAAGCTTCGCGCCATTTTAGTGGGTCCATTCCAATCCCAGCCAAGGGATTCGTTGTTTGCAACCACATCCCTTTGATTGGATAAGGATCTTCGGAAAAGATTTGATCGATAACTAAATCGGTATGAGCCCGCCAGATAAATTTCCCAATCGGGCCGTATTGATCCACCCCTATTCTCTTTTTATCAATTTCCTTAGACTTTAATTTTATGGTTCCCTCAGCGCCGGGCAAAGCGTAGGCAACCGCATCAAATGCATAGCGAGAGATTACATTACCTCCAGGTATATCAAGATTACCAGTAATAGCCCATAAATCAGCAATGGCCTGAGTAGTCGGAGTAATCGCCGGGGTCATATCAATAGGCTCACCCCAATGAATTGCCGCCGGCTTGCTTTTAGCATATAAAAGTGCAGCATCTCGAATATCCTTTGCCGATACTAATGTAATTTCGGCAACCTTATCTAATGAATACTCACTGACTTGTTGGCAAAGCGCATCCCAAACGGTTATACACCTAACCTTTTTTCCATCAGCCAAAATAACTTCGTAATTTCCCGTTAAAGCTGGACTTGTATTGGCTGATTTATACTGAACCTCAGTTGTATCCCAAATCACAGGACTAGCAATAGACGTGTCCCAAACCACAAAATTACTCGGAGACTCATTTACATCTAATTCATCAGCTCTAAGTAATTTCCCTGTGTCACAACAAATAAGATGAGGAGCATTAGTCCATTTTTCAACAAAAGCACGATCATATAAACCTTCATTGATAATTACATGAAGAAATCCCATGGCCAGCGCCCCATCAGTACCAGGTCTGAGCCTTAACCAATGCTCGGCACGAGATGCGAACCACGATAGTCGTGGATCAATACAAATAATTTTTGTACCTTGTTTCATCAAATCAATAATCCAATGCCCAAAAACATTATCCGGACAAGAAGATGGGATATTATAACCCCACACTACTATACATTCCGGCTTCGTATAACGCGGATCATCATACCGCTTGGAAAACCATTGCGAAGCATCCATAATGCAGTAATCTCCCTGAACTGTCGTTACTGCTGCAATTCGCGGACTATAACAGGCCAAGCCGCTCAAGGCAAACATGACATTAGGGCTACCATAAGCATATGCAAGCATACAAATCCAAGCTCCAATATCCCGTCCTGTTCCCATAGAAAAGATTACGCTTTCCGCACCATATTCTTGTCTGATATGCGAAAGCTTCTCTTCAATAAAATCAAATGCTTCTTCCCATGATATCTCTTGCCACTTACCTTCACCCCGCTCTCCAACGCGTTTTAGCGGACGTTTAATCCTATCCTGGTGATAAACATACTGGGTAATAGCCAAACATCTAGCGCATAACCGCCCCTGATTCCATGGATGATTAGGATCTCCCTCAATTTTTATCAGTTTACCATCCTCAATATGCGCCAATACACCGCACCCGCCGTGGCAGCCAGCTCCAGCAGACCATGCTGTGGTCTGGACTATTCTTCGCTCTTTATCCATTCAACAATCCTCTCCTTTATTTTTTAATTATTCCAATATTAAGACAATGCATAATGTTCTTAACTATCTTCGTAATCATCCCCTTATTCGAATGTCAGCGTAATAAATTCACACTATAAATAAAAATCTCGTCCCCTCTAATAGGGACGAGATTTATTCCCGTGTTACCACCCAGCTTGTATTTCTACCACTTCAGATACAAAAGCACTTGCTTTGATATCCTATCCTGTTAACGGTGGCCGCCGGCACAACCTACTTTACGCAAGGAACTACCCTACGGATTCAGTCTGCAACTCAAGGGCGTACTTCGTTGTATTCAATTGTCCGGTTTACACCCCCCACCGGCTCTCTGTGCAATCGAATACACTTACTCTTCCCTATCATCATCTTTACGTATCTATTTTTGTATAAATATACCATTTCAAAAATATACTTGTCAAGTCTTCATTTCTTTCATTTTCTCTACACTACTTGCCACGGGTTTTCCTTGCCGTTTTCAACTAACCAACAACTCTTGATAGCGTGATGTACCATATCATCGATGGCTTGGTCGGTATAAAATGCCATGTGTGGTGTGACAATGACATTAGGATAACCGCGAAGAATCAATAGTTCTCGATTATCTAGCACTCGAGATTTTAAATCATAATAGTATAGTCCAAATTCCTTCTCCACAACGTCTAGGCCAGCTGCACCGACTTTTCCACTTTCCAATCCTTCAATTAAGGCTACAGAATCAATAAGGGCTCCTCTAGCTGTATTAATGATAATAACCTTATCTTTCATTTTAGCTATACTGTCCTTATTAATTAAGTGATAATTGGAATCTTCCAGCGGCATATGTAGAGAAATCATATCACATTTTGTATAAATTGTATCTAAATCCACGTATTCTGCGTATTGTTTTACTTCGCTATTTTCAAATAAATCATAAGCATAGACCTTACAGCCAAATCCTGATAAATACTTTATCACCGTACGGCCAATTTTCCCTGTACCAATTATTCCAATAGTGAAGTTTTGCATCTCCCTTCCTTGAATTCCTGGCAGGGAAAAATCATTAATGTTAGCTCGCTCCATAATCCGTTTCATCTTACGAACGGACATAAGCATCAACATAATAGTATAATCCGCCACACAATTAGGAGAATACGTAACATTACTGACTTGAACACCAAGTTCCTCTGCTTTATGCAAATCAATATGATCATAGCCTACTGTCCTTGTAGAGATCATTTTTACCCCTAATTCGTGAAAGCGTGTTACTAAATCAGCATCAATCTTCGTCGTGATAACACTAATATACGCATATCCTGATACCAAATATGCGTTTTCTAACGTTGGCGCTTCCCTACAGGTGCCAAGCTCTATGTTATATTCACTGCTATATTTATTAAAAAATTCACCTTCATCAAAATCTCGATAACTATATACAAATAATTTCATAAGTTCCTCCCACCTGCAAAAAACCAGAGATTTTACTGAATAGGCCCTTTTCCACCTAATCAGTCAAACTTTAACTACTTTTCCTTTATTTACAGTATTCGCTATTATATAGGGTATCCCTTTACATATCAAAAACCGCTCTACAGAATTAGAAAACACTTAGATCACATATCCCCTTCTAGTATCTCAAACTGCTATGCGGTCAATTGGCTATTAATGGCCTCAGCTTGCCCCACTAAAACTCACCATATAACAAGGCTAGCTACAGTTTTTATTTTCGGACGTTTGTCTTAAATTTCAAGAATTACTTTCTTTTTATACGACTCATCTTAATAATTTCAATAATGGTTCCCCACATGTGAATACTAGCAACATCGTGTTTTATCACGGCTTCCACTTGTACTTGTAAACCATCCTGTTTAAACTCCGGTGCCAGGTTCGCCGGATCATATTGCTTTCCATCATCAGCTACTATTCCCCAGAATCCGCCTTCCAACGTCACAAATTTGACAGTCCCATTAAACTTCAAATAATCAGAAGGATCCACTTTCTCCGGCAGCAATATTTTATCTCCAACATGCATTTTAAGAGGATTTATCCCTGGATTCAAATCTTTAAACTTTTGAATATATATGAGTTTTTCACTTTTATTAGTAGTATACGTGCCCGATATAAGCCATAAATTATCACCTTCTTTAACTTGATAAACATAAGTTCCACTTGGAGGATTATTAGCTAAGAAATTTAAATATGGCACAACCGTTATCTCCTCTCTAATTTAGAATCTCAATCCTGTTTTTTTGTGGAAAAGCTCACCTTTTTTAGAAAGACTATAAGATAGTGTATATATATACATAACAACTCTCGTTTGTTACTATCTTAGAGTAAATATACTCAAAACAAAAATAAAAGAGGGTAATGAACCCCCAATTACCTTGCCATACTAATGTGCAATTAACTTTTCGCTGTCTGATCCATTACCTTTAAAATCATCTATTCAAGTTATCCAAGCATCTAGATTATAAGCGGCGTAGTCAGGATTCGTCTTATATAAACAAATTTAATCCCGCATCATCTGTTGCCGCCAAATAGGACGCAACACCACCAATTTCTACTCCATCAATAAACTCTTCTTGCTTAATTCCCATTAACTCCATCGACATGGAGCAAGCTACAATTTTAACTCCCATCTTCAACGCATTATCGATCAATGCTTCTATATCATCTACATGATTCTTTTTCATAATATACTTGATCATTTTGGGCCCCATACCGCCCATATGCATCTTAGACAACGGTAATTTTCCGGCATGCCCCGGTAGCATCGTATCAAACATCTTAGCAATTATATCTTTTGCGACAACAGGCTTATCTTTTCGTTTGAGAATATTAAGTCCCCAAAAGGTAAAGAACATCGTAACATGTTTGCCCATTGAGGCTGCACCGGTAGCAATAATAAATGATGCTATCGCTTTATCCAGATCGCCGCTAAATACTACTAATGTAGCTCCGTCTTTACTGTTCTGAGCGGCAGTCGCAATATTGGCAGTTGGCTGAATCATATCTTTAGTACCTTTCTGAATCAGCACGATAAACCGATTATGTTCTTTTTCAAACTCACCTTTTAACAGTATATTTCCTGTTTTAGCGCACCAAGCACCAATATCTTTCTGAAAACCAGGGTCTGTAGCACTAACTTCTAATAGCTCTCCATCTTTCATTTCAGCCATTTTTTCAAAAACAAGCCGAATCGGACCAGGACACTGAAGCCCACAAACATCTAGTTTCGCAATAATCTTATTCGAAAACTCTGTTATACCTTCCGGCACGCCATCATCTTTAGTGCTGTGCCAGACCTTAGCACCTTTATCACCATTAATTCCTTTTACCAATCCATATGTTTTGAAACCGCCATCAAGATTCTTGCACTTATATCCATGTTGGGTAAGTATTCGGCAAGCCAAATAACCCCGAAGCCCCACCTGGCAATATACATAAACTTCTTGGTCCCTCGGAATCTCATTTAACCGTTTTCGCAGTTGCCCCAGTGGAATATTAACTGCATTTTCGAGAATTCCTAATTCTGCTTCAAAAGGTTCTCGGACATCAATTACAAATCCGCCTTTTCGTATAATCTCATCGATTTCATGCCATTGAACTGTCTCGACAAGTCCATCAAGGATATTTTCTGCAACATAACCAGCCATATTTACCGGATCTTTAGCTGAGGAATATGGCGGAGCATAGCATAATTCCAGGTCAGGCAAGTCAAAGACGGTTAAATTGCCTTTAATAGCGGTTGCAATTACATCAACGCGCTTATCTACACCATTAAAACCTACCCCTTGCGCCCCAAGAATTTTTCCCTCGTTTGGAGAGAATAATAATTTAAGCGACATCGGAAATGCCCCCGGATAGTACGCCGCGTGCGCACCCGGATGAATGTGCAACACATTATAACTTATCCCTGCATTCTTGAGCACTTTTTCATTATTTCCGGTTGTAGCAACCGTTAAATCAAAAACTTTGGCTACCGACGACCCCAATGTACCGGAATATTGAGCGTTCCTTCCCGAAATATGATCGGCAACCACTCGCCCTTGGCGATTAGCTGGCCAAGCCAAGGGTATCATTGTCGGGTTACCATTTATATAGTCCTTGACTTCTATCGCATCACCCAATGCATATATATACGGATCAGATGTTTTCATATGGGAATCAACAACAATGGCATTTCTCTTATTCAGTATAAGCCCAGCTTCCTTTGCCATTGTTGTTTCTGGTTGAACACCGATAGCAAGTACGATCATATCGGTATCAATTTCACGACCACTGTTTAATACAACCTTTCTACCATGGTCTTGGAATGAATTGACGCCATCTGCAAAAATCAAGTCAACTTCTTTATCCAATAAATGATCATGAACAATGCACGCCATCTCATAATCAAGCGGAGCCATTACTTGATTTGCCATTTCAACAATGGTTACATGAATACCGCGTTGATGCAAGTTTTCAGCCATTTCAAGACCAATGAAGCCACCGCCTATAATCACAGCCTGTTCCGGTCTGTTTTCATCAATAAATGCCGTAACCGCATCAGTATCCGGAATATTTCTAAGCGTAAATAAATTTTCTGCTTCCTTAATTCCGGGAATCGGAGGCTTAATTGGTTTAGCTCCTGGAGAAAGCACTAATACATCATAGGCTTCTTCATAAATTTCATTTGATTTCAAATTCTTAACCGTAATCGATTTTTTAGCTGTATCTATTTTTATTACTTCGCTAAATATCCTTACATCGATATTAAACCGGTCAGCCATTGCTTCAACACTTTGTACAATTAACCTTCCCCGATCTGTTATAGTCCTCCCTATATAATAAGGAAGACCACAATTAGCGAATGATATATATTCACCTTTTTCAAACATGATAATCTCATAATTCTCATTCAGTCTTCGCAGGCGAGCAGCTGTAGAAGCACCGCCTGCAACACCACCAACAATAATAATTTTCTGAATCATACACGTTCATCTCCTTTCTAAATTATACACTCACCACACTGTCCTAATAACTAAACCAGTTCTGCACTATCAATCTGGAATAGTTATCCCCCTCCCAGAGGGGTGGGAGTCCATGATATTAATATATACTAGTATTTCTTAAAAAGCAAACATTTAATTATCTCAAAGCTACACCGTCAAATATGGCGATGTAGCTTTCTAAGTAGGCATAGCTTAGAATATATTTTTGCTAAATTCAAACTGTTTAAAATAGCACACTCATATTGACTATTTTAAACAGTTTGAATAAATGATTATTCGTATTAGTGGATAATTGTTATTGACTTTTTCTCCACTCTTTGCTATCATTAAAAAATGTAAGGAGGGATATAATATGGAAAAATTCATTAATTATATTTCTAAATACCCACCGGTTGTTCCATCCGGCCCCATATGTTTATATGGTATCATTAAAGACACTTCGATATAGCAAATATATATATATCAGCCGATAATAATGAACTGCACTCCCTGGGAGTGCAGTTCATTATTATCGGCTGAATTTGATTCAAAGTTCAAATATAAGCGATTAATCAGATTCAATCGCTCCACACTTTTTACAATAACATTCATAATCGTCATTATAGTCGAAGTCACATCACCTCTAACGATACCTGCAACGGCACCATTTCATCATAGCCTCCAGTCATTTGTCGGCTTCTACATTTACATTCCCAGAATCTGTTTTATATCGCTGTTAACATAGTATTCTATCTCTTTTGGCAAGTGGCTAATATCACAAGATCCATTAGCAATTTCCATTCTCCATTGACCAACCTCACTTGTGATATCTGATATTTTTACTATCCATTCATTAACATACCGTTTAACCATATCGCCACGTATTCCAAGCTGTATGGCTCTTCTATCGATTGGAGCTCCATAGATATTTCTATCTGGATCCCATTGGCATCTTACTAAAGAATTTTGCAACTTGCTTTTCCATTCATCATGAGACGAATATGTTTTTGCATTAAACGAAGCCAGAATTGCATTTGCTAAAATAGTGTTAAATCCAGACCTGTCAATATCAATAGCTAAAATTCGTTCTTGTCCAGGTTTTATTCCCCACCCGGCTCTATACATCATCCATAAAAATGATGGCTTGATCCATGTCATTCTATCCATCTTAAAACACGAACCAAACGTGCCTAATTTTAAAGCTTCATCCGCAATCCTGTCACTATATGCCTGGTAAACTCTAATTGTTTTAGCGTCAAATGCGGCTAAAATCTTTCTTTGTTCAGTTATAGAACTGTTTATATATTTATTCATTGCCATCATACCTCAAAAACATTATCTGTTCCTATAATACTTCCTGTCTTCTTTTAAAACTTCTTTAATTTGTTGTATTTTTAATAACTGTTTATTTATTGCCTCATCCGGAAGAGCTGTAATTGTTTCATCATTTATTTTCCAAGCCGCTTTTAACCCTCTGGGTATTTCGTTTTCATACGTTTCGCATTCGTTAATCATCTTATTATAAAATAACTGTAACCGGTCTTGCACTTTTTCAACAGCCGCCTGTAAAACATCCTCTAACCACCCGTTTAGTGCAGCATCAAGACTATCTTTTTGCTTCTCCTGCTTATTCCCAAGTATTTTTTCAGTTACTATCAAACCGCCTATACTTGCTACTATCCCCAGCGGGGCAAATATCACGGAAGTAGCAACCGCGGCCGCGCCTACACCAAGGCGGGAAAATAATTTAATATTACTCAAGTCAGCCACTTCAGCGTCAACTTTTGGCAATAGTAACCCCTCAATATCAAATATAGGCTCTTGAAAGCCATTACTATCTTGTCGTATTTTTCTTTCTTTCGATATTTGACTTAACCATACCGCATCACTAGCAACCTTCTGCTGCAACTGCATCTCAAATCCTTTTGTTATTTGGATTAACAGCATGCGTACCCGAAACGGTAAATCCTTCTCAACCCACTCCTTCGAATTTGGCGTATGCCGTAATTCATAGCGCAGTTGCTCTAATACAATGTCTTTTTGATTATAGACTTTTTCTGCTACCCACTTACTACAATTGCCCGCTCTTTTTTGTACCTCTAGGCGTATGTCCTTCCACACAAAATGTGCCTTGTTTTCATTATCTTTCATCATTTTGACCTTTTCTTGCTGCTTCGCAGCCGAAAAAGTAAAACTGAATTGCTTAAGTAATGAGCAATATACTTCATACAGCTTTCCTTGGGGAGCGGGAATACTGCTGTGGTTATCCAATGCCAATTGTATGGCATCTGCATCCAGCTTTTTACAAACATCACTTTCCTGCAACGCAACAGCTTTCCCTTCAATAAAACACTGTATATCAACCATTGCTAAGAGCCGACAGGATGGCCATTTCCAGCAAAGATAACCCCATACATTTAGACTTGACTCATTGCGCGGTGTCGCTAAAACAGTATGGACAATTGCCCCCTTATCTGTTCTTATCACTAACGGCTTCATGACCCTGGACTCAAGAGTAACCCATTCGCGAGTAGGCGGCTTTGCATGAGCAGACTTAATTAAATCCCAAATCATGCACTACGCTACCCCCTCATTAAGCTTTGTAATTACTGCTTGATTGCCGAAATCACTCCAGGCATTATTAAAATCTTCCAGTGCAACCATTTCACCGGCTCCATTGCCCCTGCCTGTGTCATTAAGAATGACATACCAATGTCCATCATCATTTTGATATATACCTGTCACTTGGGCGGCGTGTCCAGCCACAGCTTGTTCAATCGGTAAGCCATTCGAATCTGCAGCCTGATTCCAAATTTCATTTGCATTAAGACTTACAATTACCTTTTCCCCATTTGCCAACGCCGCTTTAATATCTGCTACCGTTAGATCAAATGAATTTTCTACCGGTATACCTGCTGCCTCAAGAATATCTCCCATTGCCAAAGGACTTGTCCCTGAAGCTGTGTCATACCACCCGTGCTCTTCTGCGAACTTAGCTAATTGCTGTTCTGGAAGATCTATTCCGGTAATAGACTCAATAACATTCCGCTGCGAAGCAACAGCGCATGAGTAGTCGCCCTCCTGAATATGATAATTATTCATTTCACTTTGATGGTCATCAAGCAACTGATCGCCAAGCATTTGGTGGCTAATCCCCGTGTCAAGTGACGATTGATCTAAATTATAAGGATCTACATAGGTTGGGTCAAAATCATGATTGGAGTTGGGTAGATTACTGTCCAAAAGTACCGAGGAAGCATTCCTTAGAGCATCATCGGCAATATTTTTAGCCTGATTATATTCTAATAAATTTGTCTCCATTTCAAGACGGTTGGTTGGCTCACTGTCCAAAAGTATCGAAGAAGCATTTCTAAAAACATCTACTGCCATATACTTTAACTGATTATACTCTAATGAGTTTGCGCCCATATTATAGCAATAGGTTGGCCCACTGTCTAGAAGTACCGAAGAAGCATTCCTAAGAGCATCGTCGGCAACATTTTTGGCCTGGTTATATTCTAATAAATCATCATCGATATTATGGTATTGTTGAGAATGCAATAATGAAAATAAGTCAAACATATTATTTCTCCTAAATATCAAGATCGATCTTTGGGCATTCGATATCACTATCGTATTCACATAAAATGTCGTCTAATTGTGGATTATACCTCCCTGCATCATAGCTAACCCAAACATGCATGATATCTCCGCCGCTGTAGTCTACAAGATAGTAAAGTTGATCAAAATCACAGTCATTGTTGTACATTTTCATTATTTCTGCTACTGTTACACTTTTACAACAACAAGTAATTAGTTTCTTGTACGCTTCCTTCTTTTGCACGTCTATTTCACTTAGATTAACCACAAAACAGCTGCTGCTGCTATTGGTTACAAATGAACTTCTGATTTTCACTATACAGTCCTCACCTTTCGATTACATAAGACAATCCCGCGTTCTAACGGACAGCCGCTTTTGCAAATCTCATGTTTATCACATACTGTACAATTAGTTTTCATATGACTTCTAAACTCATCGAAACTGCCGGAGTCCCATGCATCCTGAATAGTAAATAAATTAAGATCGACACTATAGTTGTGACTTTGATCAAAACTACAGGGAACTGCAATCATATCTGGTGAAATATACATCGAGTACCTTGCGCCTTCACAAGTGTCCACCGTATCAAAATTTATATCTGCATAATTCACAAGCCCAGGGATAGTACATGAATCGAACCCAATTTTAAATTGATGTTTCTTTGCTACTAAACCAAAGAACTCATTAAGCCTTGGGTAATCTATATGCAATATTGCCTCTTTACTACCGCAGCCAACAGGTTTATGCAGCAGAAAGATTATAGCGTTAAACTCTCGAAACTTATATTTGCCTGAGAGAATATCAATCGCTTCATTAATAGACTCATTGGATAACACATAATGAATATTGGTTGTGCATCCTGCATCTAGAAAACTGTTTAATGCTCTAAAAGTATAATTCTGCCGGTACCAACTGACAGCTACAGCGCCACAATATTCCTTGGTTAACCTGACTTCCTCGTCAGTCAAATTGAATCCGCTTGTTGTATAATTGGGCACAATGTTTTTGCTTCTGGTGTACTTTAGGATTTGTGCAAAATTCTCGTGCTTGTTGGGATCACCATGACCACCTAAAGCTATTTGAAAAACCTTGCCTTCACACTGATCAATAATGCTTTTATAGTTTTCAAGCTTCATATCCGATTTTTGATTATTGGTCCCGCCTTGATAACAGCCTACAGTACATTGAGTAGCATGAGCGCAGCTCCCCATAATTCCAACATCAATTAACTCAGGAAAGCTTGCCATAAATGGGTCTACATTAGTATCAATGCCATTTTTGATCACTCCTGAACGTATGTAGAAACCGCTCTCGGTATTAAACCTTGCCACAAAGCTATTTGCTTTATCTACCTTAACAATCTCCACCGTTAGTCTGTCTCCTATTGTTCTTAAAGTTCCTCCTATTGCTCACGCACAACTTTGCATATTTCTCAACCGTTCAAATATATGCAGGATCTCTACATGCCGGCCATGAATTTCACTAATCTGTCTGGTTATGACTTCCTGTTCACTTTTTAAGTGTTTTGCTTCTTGTTCATCTCGCTCAATCATTTGCTTTATCAAAGCATCATACTTAACAAAATACATATTAATTATTTTATTTAAATCTCGAATAATCTCATTTATCATTTCTTCTATTCCATCCAGCACCGAATTTTTTGTTAGCTGAAAGGTTTCTTGAATCTTATGACCCATCTCATTTTTATATCTTGTCTTCTGCTTCTGTAAAGATGGACCAAACAACTGCCCCAGATATCCGCCAACAGCTCCGCCCAACAAAGTACCATACACAGGCATTATCAGTGTGCCAATAACTGCCCCAATGCCTGCCCCGCCAAAGGTTTTAAACGCCGTCGTCATGTCATCATCTTTTACCGCTTTTTTCAGCCGGATAAACAAATTGTCTTGTTCATTTTTGAATACCTTAGGAATCATATCCCTATATCTTGCATCACTTATTTTCAGCTTGCCGCCTAACGTAGCTAATGACCGGTACAACACAATAAACTCTGTTTCAAACTGCTGTAGTCTGCCTTTCCCTAACTGCTGTATATAATCTTGTATTTCAGCCGACTTCGCCAGCAACATTTGCTTGGTATCAGCTAAAACCTGATCAGTAAATTTCGTTACAGCCAATTTTAATTGCTCGGCATCTTCCGCATTGTCAATTGCGGTATAAATCTTCTCAACAACCTCTTCACATAAGCTATCAACTAAAGTATTAGCGTAATCTTCAATATGCCGCTTACCATTTAGTATATTATTAACATGTAAATCCTTTTGGGAATGGATAAACTTTGACAAATCCTGAATGCTGTTCAACGCTAAGGCTTCATGTCTCTCCTTGTATTTGCGATCCATTTCTCTCAAATCACTTTCTAACTGGGTATAAAGTGTACTTAGCAAAAGAATAATTTTTTCAATTTGAATCAATACCTGTTGCGACTGCAATATGTGTTGTATTCTCTGTTCAACATTTTTAAACTGAACTAAAAAAACATCATTAATATCAGCCTTATTCTTGTCAGCTAAATTCGCCAGGCTTTCAACAACTTTTTGCGGGGCTGCCGCCAACAATACCACCTGATTAAACCCTAACCTTTGGCACAACCTTCGCTCAATATTTTTTATTATACCGCTCCTGTCCTTTTCCCGTATTTGATCCATCTTAGTAACAACAAATATACAGCGCGGCAAAACCTCACTTAGATTTTCGCGTAAAAACTTGATAAGTGTTTCTGATACGGGAATAGGAGCAGGTATAACAACAACCGCCGCATCGCACACCTCTTCAATTGCCCACTTCGCAATCTCAGTATGGCGGGCATTCTCTGTATTAGTTCCCGGAGTATCGACAATAACAAGTCCTTTTTTCAATACATCCGAAGGATGTTCAACAGTTACCTTCCGTATCTGCTGAGCTATTCTTTCATCTGCGCTAACAGAATGAAGAAACTTATCTATATTATTTTTCTCAGCTGACAAAGATGGTCGAAAAAAGAACCGACCTATTTTAGAAATAGTCGATATTCCATCATTCAAAAATGACTTTTTCTCACCGCTCTGCGTTTCAATTTTTACATCAAGCCCCTTGCCATATTGCAGCAATGTTGCCGCAGCTGTTGTTGCCGGCAAAACATCTGTCCACAACAAGTCATCATGAATCAAGGCATTAATTAATGTACTTTTGCCACTAGAAAACTCGCCAACCATAGCCAAATATAGTCTGGGGTCTGCCTCTCTCCTGCGAATCTTCGCAATAAGTTTCAATAGTTCCTGACTGTTTATAAGCTTCTCTCTATGCTGATTTATTAACTTCTCCGCCAACTTCATGTGTGACTCTACCGCTAACTGCTGACGAATAGCTTGAACTTCATCTTCGTTTTCACAAGGACCAGCCAGATGAATCACTCCTATTATGTGACCTCTCACTTCAAGTATAAATAGAGCCCCGTCCCCAATTTTGATGTTCATTCCAAGGACGGGGCAACACTATAGTTTTACCCGGCAACAATTTTCAGTTATTTTACTATCGTGTCTAACTCCTTTTGCCGATAACCATTATACTAATTATTATCCTAAACTTATAAGTTTAGGATAATAATTATATCACGCCTTCTTTTTTTTTGTACCGGAACCTTCTCAAAGTATAACCAAACATAAATTCATATATCAAATTATCATCAAATCCCCCTCACTATGCGCTTCGCAGTAACTAAAAACAGAGCCAAACTTGACGTATACAACTATACTCAAGTTTGGCTCTGCGATGATAACCGCTCGTTCATAGCATCATGTAATTTCAGCACAATGCCAATTTCTAAAACTTTGTCTCAAAATTCAAAGAAACTCCCTTGGCATTATAGCCAGGATTATGCGCTTTCAAACCATTGGAAACATGCATAAACGTATAACCGAAATTTATTGAGGAGCTTTCTCCAATTTTATAAATGAATCGGGGCCCGATCCTCCACATAAAATTATAATATCTTCCTCCGGCCGGAAATGCCTCGTCATATACAATAAAACTACTACTAGCATCTACTGCTGCTGAAAGCTTTCCAGTAAGATTCTTTTCATAGCGAACCATGTAAACTGGCCCAATACCAACTGCAGAACTATCTTCAGGCTGTTGATTTTCAACAATGTAACCATACGGTCGGGTAATTGTAAAGCCTCTATAAATAAACCTATGTTTTGTTTTCGAAATATTCTTAAGCACATGTAGCGATACCGTATCTATGTAGCGGTCTTTGAAATATGCGTGGGTTAAATAGTCCCAATCCATTTCAATTATAGAGTCATCTTGTTCAAGATTAGAGTTGGATTGGCAATATGACTTTTCCGGCATAAAGCTCATCAACCCAAAATTAATAATAATTAACAAACAAATGAATTTACGCACTATCGTTCCCTCTCTTCCTTCAAAGTTTAAGTTAATCACACATAAAAAAACTCGTTTTATTATTTTTTGAGTTATTCAAAAAAAGGTTGAAAAATATTTTTTTTCCAGTCTCCTCTCTAAATCAACAAGTTCCCTGATTATTATTTGAATGGTTCAAATAATAATCAAAAAAACCTTTCAGGAAAACCTTCACTGAAAATTTTAAAGATATAATAGTTCGATTCTCAGGCTGTTAACACGATAACTGTATCGTATTCTTCGGCATGCCAAATAAACTCTCGACCAGATATTCCGTCATCCGTAAGCGGCAAGGCAGTTCATCTCGGTTATCCTCACATAACGCATCAGATAGACATCTTAGTATTGAAAAGAAAAAATCAATAGTTATATTAGGATTTGTAACATGAAAAGAACCTGCCTGATTTCCTTTTTCAATAATTCTTAATAGATATGGTTTCAAACACAGTATAGTACGATTAAAAATTTTCTTTTGTATAGGCAGAAATTTTTCCTCTCTAAACATACTCTGAATCAAATCTTGAGCATCGTGCTCGATAATTTTAATAATAATATTGATAATAACTTCAATTTGTTCTGTAGCGGTATACATATCAGAATAAACTACCTTCTCAATTTTAATCAAAAGAGAAGAAAGTTGACGAAACATTACTGCCTCGATAATTTCATCTTTAGACTTGAAGTAATAATACAACATACCCTGCGCAACGCCAAGCTTTCCTGCAATATCACTGATTGTTGTCTTGCGATAGCCTTTCGTCGATACTAAAAGCTCAGTTGCATCAAGTATCTCATCTATTCTAATTTGAGGATCTTGGGGAGGCCTAGGCAAATTTCTCACCTCTATAATTTGAACTGTTCAAATTATACTATGATATGGAATTTTTCGCAAGCACTTAAAAGGTTTTGTTGATCAAAGCCCGCTTTCTCGTTACTTCAAGTATATTGTAAGAATGACTCCTGAAGAATAGTTAAATTATCTTGCTCATTAAATAACATTGTTATAATATTAACTTAGTCAATTCACTGAATTAGTTAGATGAAATTAGTTAGGAGGAATTTATAGTGTCTAAGTATAAGCTGGGGCCTACATATAATAAATTATTTGAACCAGTTAAAATCGGCTGCCTCGAAGTGAAAAACCGCTTTGCCATGGCACCGATGGGACCATTAGGACTTGCCGATGCCGAAGGCGGCTTTAACCAGCGCGGCATCGAGTACTACACCGCCCGCGCCCGCGGCGGCACCGGCCTCATCATTTCCGGGGTAACTTTTGTCGATAATATTGTCGAAGAGCATGGAATGCCTAACGTCCCCTGCTCCACCCACAATCCAGTGCAGTTTATACGTACAGCCCTGGAAATGACCGAACGCATTCATGCCTATGATTCCAAAGTTTTCATTCAGTTAAGCGGCGGCTTTGGCAGAGTAACAATCCCTACAAATTTAGGTGAGTATCCGCCGGTAGCGCCCTCGCCGATTAAGCATCGCTGGCTTGATAAAACCTGCCGTGAACTGACAGTACCAGAGATTAAGTCTATTATTAAAAAATTCGGCGACGGTGCTTTTAATGCTAAACGGGCTGGGTTTGACGGCGTTCAGATTCACGCCGTCCATGAAGGATACCTTATTGACCAGTTTGCCATATCCTTTTTTAATCATCGAACCGATGAATATGGCGGCAGCCTGGAAAACCGTCTGAGATTTGCCAGGGAAATAGTCGAAGAAATTAAGCATAGATGCGGTAATGACTTCCCTGTTACCTTACGATATAGTCCTAAAAGTTTTATCAAAGATTGGCGGGAAGGTGCTTTGCCTGGTGAGGAATTTAAAGAAAAAGGCAGAGATATTCCTGAAGGTATTGAGGCCGCCAAACTGCTTGTAAATTACGGCTACGACGCTTTAGATATCGATGTCGGCTCCTATGACTCCTGGTGGTGGAGCCATCCGCCGATGTACCAAGCCAAAGGTCTGTATATCCCTTACGCTAAAATAATCAAAGAACATGTTAATGTGCCGATAATTTGCGCCGGGCGGATGGATAATCCTAATTTAGCCCTAAGCGCGGTAAATGACGGTGCCTGCGATATAATAAGCCTTGGGCGCCCGCTATTAGCTGACGAAAATTATGTAAATAAGCTTCGGGCAGGAAAATTGGGGGATATTCGCCCCTGCCTGTCCTGCCAGGAAGGCTGTATGGGACGCATCCAGGAGTATTCCGCCCTAAACTGTGCCGTAAATCCTGCGGCCTGCCGTGAAAAAGAAGCAGCTCTTTCACCTGCTCTCAAAAGTAAAAAAGTAGTCATCATCGGCGGCGGGGTTGCCGGCTGTGAAGCAGCGCGCGTCCTAGCGCTTAGAGGCCATAAACCAGAAATTTACGAAAAAACCGATCAGTTAGGCGGAAACTTAATTCCCGGCGGAGCCCCGGATTTCAAAGAAGATGACCATGCCTTAGTTCATTGGTATGAACATACGCTTAAAGAACTCGGTGTAAAAATTAACCTTAACACTGAAATTAGCGCCCAAACTCTACGGAAAACTACTTATGATGCCGCAATTATTGCCACAGGGTCAAAACCAAAAATGTTTAGTTATGGTGATAACCGCAAAGTGCATGCGGCTACCGATGTATTACTGAAAAATGTTGATCCCGGCGAAAGAGTTGTTGTGGTCGGCGGCGGACTTGTTGGCTGCGAACTAGCCATTTGGCTGGCCCAAAACCAAAAGAAAGTAACGCTGGTCGAAATTCAAGATAAACTACTAGCGGTAAACGGTCCGTTATGCCACGCCAATTCGGAAATGCTTGAAAGGCTCGTTCCCTTTAGGGGAGTTGAAGTATTAACCTCATCAAAAGTCATAGAAACCACGGAAAAAGGAGTTTTAGTAAATGTTAATGAAAATGAGCGGGAAATTCTTGCTGACAGCGTAATTCTGGCAGTTGGCTACAATTCCGATAACTCCTTATATAACGAATTAAAATATGATTTATCCGACCTTTATTTAATAGGAGATGCCCGTAAGGTTTCAAATATAATGTATGCTATTTGGGACGCTTATGAAGTTGCAGCCAATTTATAATTATACTAGATTTATACCCTGACAAACATCAGGGGCCTTTTTTTCTAGAATAATTGTAAAAATAAGCAGATTTTTGTATTATTTAGAAGCAGGCTCTTACGCCTGCTTTTTACTGAAGATGCTATATATAATTTTTGAGGTGAAGCTTAATGACAAAACTGACAAACCGTGCAAAGCAGGCCGTGGCTACCAAAAATAAGATTTTTGAATGCGGCGTCAATTTAATTAGACGGCATGGTTTTGATCAGGTAACGATAGAGCAGATTTCTAAAGAAGCAGGTGTTTCTGTCGGCACTTACTACTACTACTTCCAGTCTAAATTTGACCTTTTCAGTGAAATTTACAAAAGGGCTGATGAATACTTTCAAAGCCATGTGGCGAATAACTTACAATCCCAAGATGCCGCAGGCCAAATAGTAGAGTTTTTTGATAGGTATGCTGATTTTAACAAATCAGATGGTATTCAAATGGTAAAAAAGCTTTATATTGCTGATAACAAGATGTTTATAACTAAAGGCCGAGCTATGCAGGCTATCTTAAATGCGATTATTGAGAACGGCCAGGCAAATAACCAGCTTACCAGAAAATTATCTTCGCAGGAAATAACAAATGCTCTGTTCGTAGCAGCCAGAGGCGTTGTATACGAATGGTGTCTATATGATGGTAATATGGACTTAAACCAAGAAATGCGAAAGATTATAACCATAATGGTAAATGGTCTTATCTAGGAAGATCGTCATTATTCAATCATCCAGAAGTTTCATAAAGAAAAACTTACACACCATCGTCTTACCGTGGTTTATCGCTTTGGTTTTCCAAGGCGGGCATAAAAAAGACGGCGGATTTGCCAATCCGCCGTCTCGCAATTCTCTACTTAATTCTAAGTCAACACTTTATAACCTGGAAGCTGCCGCAAAAGCGCTTCTCATGCACTGCTGTACATTTGCAGCAGTTTGGCAGTCTCCAACCATAAAAAATTGATTTGCTGTACCATAATACTTTAACGCTTCTGCCTGTTTTGCTCTTGTATCAACAGCAAGAACAACACTACCGGCTTCAATTTTATGTTCTATGCCCTCAGCATTTACATATTTAACTTCACTGTCAGATATTTCAGTACACCTCGCATTCAATATATAACTAAATTTTTTTAACTTCTGCCATGCCGCTTCAAACATTTCCCGGTAGTGAATAGCTGTAGCATCGGCAGCAAGCTTATCCTGTAATTCCAGAACAACCACCTTATGGCCAGTTTCAGCTAAATGCATCCCCGTTTCGACACCAATTTCGCCACCGCCAATCACGACAACATTCTCATCCAATGCCGCCTCATTGCCAAACACGTTTTCCGCGAATATGACATTTTTTCCGGCCACACCGGAAATCTTAGGAATAATAGGAGTAGAACCCATAGCAGTAAATACGGCGTCGTAATTTTCCGTGCAAATCATTTCAGGTGTAGCCTCTATTCCTAGTTGTACATCGATATTGACTTTATTCACCTGACGAACAAGATAATTCTTAAAATCTCTTAACGGCCACTTAAATGAAGCGTAATCAGCATGTTTAAGTTGTCCGCCTAACGTATTGCTTTTTTCATACAAGGTAACTTTATGACCTCTCTCTGCTGCCACCAAAGCCGCTTCCATACCTGATGGACCGCCGCCAATTACAGCAATCTTTTTGGATTCCGTCTTTAATGGAATCATATCATAAATTTTATGTTCCAGCCCAATGAGCGGATTAACCGAACATACGCTAAGATAAGGGCCGTATAATTTATCTACATGGCACTTGTTGCATTTTATGCAGGGTACTACGTCTTCTCCCTTACCTTGATACGCTTTTGTTCCAAAATCAGGGTTGCTAATCCAACTCCTCGCCATAGCAATCAAGTCAGTATGACCGGACGCGATAACCTTTTCACACTGAGCAAGATCCAAATAACCTCCCGCAGTTTCAACTACCATTTTTACACCACTTGCTTTAACCGCTTCGGTATAATGAATATACGGAGTAGTATTCGGTCGTAAATTAAAACCGGTAGGATGAGATAAGTCTCCGTCTGCAGCACGCAGATGTAAAATATCAATATAACCTTCCGCAAGCTTTGCGAAAGCAACAGTATCTTCTAAAGAATAGCCTCCCTCAGGCTCTTCCACACTCATAATGACTTCAACCAGGAGTAAGCCCATAAAACTCACCAGTCGTTCCGACTAAAAAAAGTCCGTGCACGCCGCCATCAATCAAATAATTGATTAGTTTACGCATTGCCGCTTCATTAAACTTACCCTCCGGCATAAAAGGTGTAATAACGGCAGGTATAATCCCTCGCGCCCGAAACCCCTTGTCTTTTCTGTTGTTCATACCCACGAAAAGCTCCTTTCTTGACATTTCCTTTTAAGTAAAATGCTCAGTAGCTTTATAAACTTTTCACACTCATCTTATAACGCAAATAGCGTGCCAAGTTCAAAAACGTTGAAATTTCTAAAAATGATGTAGTTTTAAACTGAGCAACTGTTGCCAATTCAACAACAATTGTTGTTGAATTTATGTTGCAAAGGCTATACAATTACTGTATCAAATAACATTTGGAGTGAATAATGTCTAAGATTGCTTTCATCTCACCAGATAAACAGATATATCTACAAGGCAAGAGAATCATTAAAGAACTCGGTTTGGAGCATAAAATTGATATCTATTTAGCTAGACTGAAACGAGCCATACTGCTTGCCCAACGCCTGGAAAGCGAAGACGTAGATGTTATCATATGCCGGGGAGGAACCGCGACCTCCATCATTGATTCCAAGATCCGAATCCCTGTTGTTGAAATCCCCATAACCGGACAAGATCTCGCTCAGTTATTTCACGAGGCAAAACAAATTACCGGTCATCCCGCTCCTAAACTCGCCATGGTTGCATTCAGCAATATGATCCATGATATCGAGACCCTTGCCAGCATTTTAGGAATCGATTTGACAATTCTGCCCCTAAATAATATGAATGATATTCCTATCAAAAACGAGGAAATCGACCCCAATACCATCGATGTTGTCGCAGGCGGAAGACGATCAGTTCTTTTAGCGGCACGCAAAGGAGTAAAAACCCTGCTGATAAAGTCAGGAAATTTTTCCATAAAGTCAGCAATTATCGAAGCTCAGAAGATTGTATTGGCTAGAAAAATCGAAAAAGTAGCCGCCCAGGAATTTAAAGCACTTGTCGACTACTCCTCAGATGGAATTATCAGCGTAAGCCAGGATGGAGTTATTAAAGTCTTTAACCCCAAAGCCGAGCGATTGCTTAATATCGCCGCCAAAGACGCTCTGGGCAAAACTGCTGACACAGTCCTCAGTTTTATTGATCTCATTCCATGCTTAAACGACGGGCAGGAATCAATCGGCCAAACAATTCAATTAAACGACAGTTGGTTAAGTTTTAATATTGCTCCCATTATCGTAGATAAACTGATTACCGGAGCCATAATAACGCTCCAAGATATCACCCGCGTTCAAGAAATCGAGACCAAAATTCGCAATGATATCCTGGCTAGAAAATTTATTGCCAAATATCAATTTAAAGATATTCTTGGCACTTCACCCGAACTAGTCGAAAGCAAACGAATTGCTCAGGAAATAGCTTCAATTGATGCTACTGTTTTAATTTATGGCGAATCCGGAACAGGAAAAGAATTATTTGCCCAAAGCATCCATAACAACACTCAAAGAAAAAACGGCCCCTTCGTTGCAATCAACTGCGCCGCACTGCCCTCCAACCTGCTTGAAAGCGAATTGTTTGGTTACGTCGAAGGAGCATTCACCGGTGCCAACAAAAAAGGAAAGCCTGGCCTATTCGAGATGGCCCATCGCGGAACTATATTTCTTGACGAGATATCTGAGATGGATAAATACGGTCAAAATCGTCTTCTTCGTGTATTGCAGGAAAAGCAGGTCATGCGTCTCGGTGATGACAAAGTAATTCCTGTAGATGTAAGAATTATTGCGGCCACCAACAAAGACCTTATGGCATTAATTGAAGAAAAACAGTTCAGGGAGGACTTATACTATAGATTAAAATTATTGACATTAGATTTGCCGCCATTACGCGACAGAAGCGGCGATGTTAAGCTTTTGGCGCTCCACTTCGTTAATTTGTTCAAAAATAAATATAACAAACATATTGAAATAAGCCCCGAAGCCTATGATTGCCTGGCCGAATATCATTGGCCAGGCAACGTGAGAGAGTTCATGTACTTCATTGAAAGGCTGGTAATAATAGCCCACGAAAAAGTCATTACCGCCACAGTACTGAAAAAGTACTGGGATAGAAAACACACCCCTAAGATAAACACCCCTTTACCTTCTCCCTTGCCATTATCGGAAAAGGACAAAATTACAGAAGCCTTAACTGCCTGCAATTCGAATATCTCACGAGCAGCCCATATGCTAAACATTGATCGGAGCACACTGTATAAGAAGTTAAGATTGTACAATATAGCAGTAAAGAAAACCTACTGAAAAGGAACAACTCCCCTCCCCCCAATGCAAAAACAAACAACTTTTCTTCAAGAAAACTCGTCGCCCATCCGAACAGCAACTATCAGTACTGCTATCAACCAGCTCCGGCAATTCAAAGCTGCTTAAGTATATGGAGGAAAAATGACTGAACAACAATTTGTGCATATAATCAATAGATTGGGTGGCAAAGCTTATATCGTTGGTGGCTGGGTTCGAGATACTATAATAGGAAGGAAACCTAAAGATAAAGACTATGTTGTGACCGGTGTTCATTACCCTGACTTTATTGCAACGTTTCCTACGGCTAACCAGGTTGGAAAGTCCTTTCCTGTATTCCTGTTGGAAATCGATGGGGACACCTGCGAAGTAGCCTTTGCCAGAACCGAACGTAAAGTTGGCGTTGGTTACAAAGGTTTTGAAGCACTATACAACACTTCAGTTACCATTGAGCAAGATTTGCTTCGCCGCGATACCACAATGAACAGTATTGCAGCAGAGTTGCCTGGTTATAAATTTATCGACTGCTATGACGGCATAAATGATATTAAAGCCAAAATCATCACTGCTACATCAGACCACTTTAAAGATGACCCTGTTCGAGCCTTAAGGGCAGCAAGACAAGCTTCCGACTTAGCATTTTCTATTGACTCACGAACAATAGCACTGATGTCTGAATGTACAAAAGAGCTTAAGCTAGAACCACCAGAACGACTTTTCGAAGAACTCAAGAAAGTACTTAAGACCGCTGAACCATCGCTATTCTTTAAATACTTACATAAGGCTGACCTGCTTGCTACCGTGTTCCCTGAGATTCATGCCCTAATTGGTCAGACTCAACCGCCGGAACATCACCCTGAAGGCGATGCCTTTGAACACACTATGAAAATTATCGATCAATTAGCCTCTACACCCTTACCCTTAAAAGTTAGATTTGCTGGCCTCATGCATGATATCGGCAAAGGAATGACCCCCAAGGAAAAGTTACCGAAACATATCGGTCATGACACCAATGGCTTAGCAGCGTTAAATGCATTTGCAAACCGCATTCCGCTTCCCACCGAATGGTATAAATCGGCTGAAATAGCAATAAAACATCATATGCGAGTTGCCAGAATGAATCAGCCCCGAAAAATTGTTGAAGTGCTTTTAGAAATTGCAAAAAATCCAATAGGTATTGACGGCTTTCGCACAATAATTTTCTTCGATGGTGGCGGCGTCCCGTTGTTTTTAGCTAAAGCCGAACAAATACTTGCAGCAATTAACCTAGTCAAAGGTACTGATGCCCCCGATGAATTACAGGGTAAGGAGATAGGAAACTGGCTATTACACCAGCGCTGCATGATAGTTAGCACTCTGATGAAAAAATTTGATTAGATAAGAATATCGCACTTAATGCCGACTATCGTTACTATGACGAAGATTACTTCACTTTTAAAGGTCCGGAAATAGGTGTAACTTCTAAAGTTTAACAACCCTAAAAGCCCTCGTACCTACTTCGAACTGGTACGAGGGCTTTTTTGAATATTTCAGTCCATATGAAAAATCCCCAACCATTAGGTAAGGGACTGATTGAAAAATATATCATCGACAGGCATAGTAGTAAAATCAACAAAAGTACTATGCCCATCGTTGTTTTATGTGCTTTATTATACTATGCTATTTTGGCAGAATTATGGCATTTACGTTAAGATTTCGTGACAATAAGGATAACTATTTAGCAACAAGATAAATAGCCGTAACGGCGCAATCTGCCACTGACTTCCTAGCTTTTTCTCGTAACTCTTCCGGTACTTCTTCCACCAAAATGTCGATAGCATCTTTTTCGTAATTGATTCGATACAGTTCCGGATACAAATCCTCACATAAGCCGCAGCGAATACAGAAATCTTTGATTGCAATCTTCATTATAAAACCTCCGCTTTTTGTATATAATCACAAGCCCAATCCGCAGCAACCAGGCCCTGGGAAAAACTTATCGTTGATGTACCAATTCCGCCAATAGGCGGATTGCCGAATACCTCCCCTGCCGCGCAGTCACCCGCCGAATATAATCCCTTTATTACTCTAAAATTGTTATCCAATACTTGACATTTACCATTAACCTTAATTCCGCCCATAGCTTGATAACCGCCTTTGAAGACCCGTAGTGCATAAAACTTACCTTCTTTGACCAGGCGAAGGAAACCGGGGTTCTTCGCAAACTCGTCATCATGCTGTTTATCACAATATTGATTATATCTTTTCAGCGTCTCTGACATTCCTGCGTAATCAATGCCAGTTTGTTGGCATAATTCTTCAATAGTCTCAGCCATAAATACATGCCTATTTCCTTTTACCTGTATCAGATCTTCAAACTGGGCCGTAACATTAAGGAGTTTATCGGCCGGAAATATATGATAAATATAGTCTAAGCCGACATTCTCCATATTCCTTTTAGTTGCTTCATCAAAAATTAAGTACCCGCGTTTTTTCGGTTGTCGCGCAATAGCGGTACCCATTGCCATATGATCATTCGACATAGCTTCATTAATAAAACGCTGCCCTAATTGATTTACCCATAAATAAGGCTGTTCTTGTATTGTCCGGATTTGGTTATAAACAATCCACGGATTATTTCCAATAATCCCCGGCCCTGGAACTAAATTATGCCCGTTTATACCCATAGCCCCTTTAGCTCCGCCAATAGCCCATACCGCCTTCTGGCCGTCGCCGGTCAACTGTGCGTTCGGCTGGGTATTGAACAATACATCTCCTTCTCCATCACAGTTGTTATTGGTATAAATATGACCGGTATATTCTTTAATCATATCTGCATCATCACTAAAACCACCAGAGGCAACAATCAGCGCTTTACACGTTACTTTTACTTCTTGCCCTCCTTTTTCTTGAGCAATAGCACCAATTACAGCATCTCCCTCTTTAATCAAACCAGTAACCGCGGTATTAAAAACAATTTTCCCGCCCAGTTCCCTCAGCTTTTCCACAGCTTTAAAGCAGATTATCGCCGCGCCATGTCCCTTTCCCCGCGGTTTAAAAAAATAATAATCACCTAAGTTATAACCGTTGGGAAACCCGCCGCAGTACCCGCGTTCAGCTCCTATCTTTTCTAACGGAGTTTCTACAACCATTTGAAAATCAATGCCTAAGTCTTTTATGAATTCTGGAATTCTGTAGGAATTTTTGATCCAGGCTCGAACCACTGCCGGATCAGCATTCCAGTTAGTATAATTCATATGCGTATTAAAGGCCTTGTCCAAATACTCTACCTTATTCTTAACCGCCATGGTCATCATAGGCGTATTAGAAACACCGCCGCCTTGGAACGGTCTCTTTTCAAGCAAGACAACTTTTGCCCCTTTTTTCGCAGCATTCACAGCAGCGGTTAATCCGGCGAGACCGCTTCCCATAACAATAAGGTCTGTTTTGATCTCTTTCATCATCAAACTCCTCTCACTTAGCTGAAATATACCCTTCTTTGTACCTATTTTCATATAATATGCAAGCCCTATGCCAATATTGGCAAGCCTTATTAATCAACCCTAGGAAAACGTTAAACGGCAGGTTTGCTGCGAATTCGCAACAAACCTGCCGTTTAAATTGTTGTCTTTCTATTTATACTCAAGTTGCGATAACGCAATAAAATTATGCATTATCGCAACTATCTATTTAACTATTTCTAGTAATTTTATATTTTTGCATCTTTCGCACTACATTAGAAGCATTGATTCCTAATATTTTTGCAGTTTCCCTAACTGTTTTTCCTGCCGCCAGTGCGCTAATGATTTCTCTTTTTTCCAGCGCTTCAACCTTCTCCGCCAGAGTAAGCCGGGAATTCAATTCACTATCCACAGCTGCAATACCCATCAGCGGGGAAAGTTCATCTTTGGTAATTGCGTCGGTTCCTTTAGAAATAATCACCATTCGCTCGATTATATTTTCCAGTTCTCTAATATTTCCCGGCCAAGAATAATTATATAACAACGAAAGGGCATCAGGTAAAAACCAAGCCGCTTTTGTATATTTTGCATTATAAATTGAAAAAAAGTGTTTCACCAATACAGGTATGTCTTCGTTTCGTGCCCGTAACGGAGGTATATCAATGGGAAAAAGATTAAGTCTATAATATAGATTCATACGGAAAGTTCCTGCTAACGCCATTTGGTAAAGGTTTCGATTAGTAGCGGCAATAATTCTTACATCCAGTTCTACAGGCTTTGTCGCACCAACGCGAATTAATTCTTTTTGCTGAATTACCCTAAGCAGCTTGGGCTGAACCTCTAATGGTAACTCGCCAATCTCATCCAAAAGAATAGTTCCCTTTTGGGCCAGCTCAAAATACCCCATCTTACCTGTAGTATTAGCTCCGGTAAACGCGCCCTTTTCATAGCCAAAAAGTTCGGCTTCAATCAAATTGCTGGGAATAGCCGAGCAATTTACTTTTACAAACGGTTTTTCGCAACGCGTACTACACTTGTTTATCTCATTGGCCACATTTTCCTTTCCAGTGCCAGTCTCTCCGGTAATTAGCACAGTAGCATCCAATGGCGCAATTTTGCCGATTAACTCCCTCACTTGCTGCATTCCAGCACTATAGCCAATCAGCACACTGTTTTTACTCGCCTTTGTAAGCTGAGTCAGCGCCCTGTCCTTAATGACAATTTCATCTTCCATTATTTTTATATTGTTCTGCGATTTTATAATCGCAGCCTGCATCTGCTCCAGTTCGGTCATATCTCTGTCGATGATGATAACTCCCATGAAGCTGCCATCCTCATAAAACACCGGCGTGGCCGCTGTAGTGACATTAACTTTTGTAATCGGACTGGTTAGAGCGGTATTTACTAACTTTTTAGTCTTTAATACCTCCCCGGCTATTTCCGTCTGATACCCCCGAGCCGCTAGATCGCTAATATGAAACCCTATTATTTCTTCACCAAAACCTGAAACTCTCTTAAACCCTTGATTGACATAGACAACCACACCTTTACTATTGACAATATGAATTCCATCATGAAGTTTATTGGCCAAGATATTAAATTTCTTAGCATTATTGATAGTCTCTTGAATCGTTTCCAGCTTCTTGATCCTGTTAAAATTCTTCGCCTGACGCTCTTCTTCCAGCAAACAGACAATAAATCGTTCCGAAAGTTTTAGGTTATTTAGAGTAGTAAACTGGTCGTAAAGATTCTTCATATTCACCTTTACCAACTTTCTACAATTCGCAGTTTCCCCTACAATCAACTTAGTCATATATAATACATACTTTCATGTAATCATTACAACACTTTTTGCTTATTCGTGAATATGTCAACAAATAACCTTCTTTTCGGAATTTCATATTAGTTTTTTTAATCCATATAAACTTAAAGGATCACTTTCTAATGCACCTTTGTAAAGATTTATTACATTATTTACTTTGAAAAACATGCATTTTGCATTTCCAATATTGATATCTTTTATATAACCGTTTGCATAGGCTTGATCTTGTACTTTGTACCAGGCCCTTTCCGGCGGGGTTCCTGTTTCAATATACCATTCGTCTTTTGGGTAATAGTTTTGAACTTCAGCCGATGGCTTAAAGATATCTTCTATTTCCGCTGGTAGATTATCTTCTACATAATGCATGCTTGTCAATCTATATATGTCGACGCCTATTAATAAGCCATACCCATCTTTCAAGTGTAAATTTGATAACCCTTTACTGTTCTTATCTTGCTCGGCCCCCCAGGCCGACACTCTATACATTCCTTCACCGGTCAAAACATCAGGCATTCTCCGAAATGTATCGGCGACAATTCCCATTCCGGTTCTTTCATTTGTATTAGAGTCCAATATTTTTATTTTACAGGTTATCCCTCTTTCTTTATCTTCCTCAGTAAGTTCAATTTGTTTTGACATAGGAAACGAAGTCATAATAATTGCACCGTCTGGGGTAATTATATTCTGCAAGGCTCTGATTACCACTTTTGCCCCACCGTCAACTTGACCAAAACTACTAAGAGAACTATGTACTTCAACATACATACCTTTCCGTAAACCAAGCTCACGTAATTTTAATTCAATTGTATTACAGGTAATCATATTAATATTCATTCCTTTGCACTGTCAGCCTTCCCAAAAGTAACAGCACCTTTTGCTGTTACTCATTATAAGCAGTAAAAAATATTCTCCTAAACGGAAATAACACGTGACCATCTTGTTGGACTTCATACTCGTGTTCAACAAGCTTCAATATATCACCAGAAAATTCAAACCTAAGCTTCGCGTCAGGCAACCTATCAAGGTACGGTTTCATTCCAGTCGATTCATACCAATCAATAATACTCTGATGGTTCTCCATAACATGGTAGTAATGCGTTTCCCATAAATAAATTACCGATGTTAGCCGCGATAAAATATCATAATAAACTTGCGGTGACTCAAACACTAGTTCAACTGTATTTAATTTAAAATATCGATTCCATTTATTACTGGTTACAACAGCTTGAAGCGCTTTATTAATACCCATATTACCGACATGCGGAATTTGTACTGCGAGTACGCCTCCTTTATTTAGCATAAAAAATAGTTTACGCAATAAACCTTCATGATCAGGTATCCACTGAATCGCAGCATTAGAAAAAACAATATCAAATTTCCCTAAAACTGATAAATCCGCACCGCCGTCAGCTTCGATCCATTCTATCTCCGTTGAAACTTTTCTTGCCTTTTTTAACATATTAGGAGAACTATCCAGGCCCACAATATAAGCTTGGGGCCACTTATTTTTTAGTTCCCTGGTACTATTTCCAGGGCCACAACCAATATCGATGATGCGTGCCGGCTCAGCCTTTTCAATCCTTGAAATTAAATCCTTAACCGGTTGTGTTCGCTCTTTTTCAAACCTCAAATACAAATTTGGATTCCAATCTTCCAAAGGAACTCCTCCTTCCGCTAAATATGATGCAGACACCAAAGCTCTCGATAATAATTCTCCTATTGTATTTCTTTAAACTCAATTTGCTTTGATAATGTTTTCCGGACCGCACAATGCTTTACTATGTCGGTTATAATATTCTTCACATTCTCAGGCAATTCGTCACAAATATTATATTGATATTCAAATATCGATTTTCCTGCAATATCCCGGTTTAAGCTAACACTTGTCGTTACCTTTTTTAACTCAATTCCGTATTCCTTGGCTTTCATTCTTAAGGCAATATTCATACACGCTGCTAAAGCTGCCTCCAATAATTGATGCGGCCTTACACCAACTCCTGTACCACCTTTATCCTGAGTAGTATCAATTACAATATTCTCCTTCGCTGCAAAACAACATTGATAGTCTCCACCTCTACTTATAATATCAATCATATTTACCGCCTTCTTCCGCTAAAGTTCTTTAATATCTGTAATTATAACTTTCCCCGTTATATAATTGAAGTGCATATTAATTATACTTACTATTATCAGGAGTTATATTATGAATGGAGACTTAGAACTTTATCGAATTTTTCATACTGTTGCGTACTACAAGAATATTTCCCGCGCCGCCGAGGCCTTGTATATAAGTCAACCAGCAGTAAGTAAATCAATACAAAAACTCGAAAATGCCATTGGTGTTAAATTATTCATGCGTAGTTCGAGGGGAGTAACTCTAACCAGCGAAGGAAAAATCCTTTATGATTATATAAAAAAAGCGCTTGATGTGATTTCAGACGGTGAAAACATATTAACACAACTTAAAAATAAAGACCAAGGGACAATTACAATCGGCGTAAGCACCACCTTATGTAAAAACTTTCTTCTCCCCCATTTGAAACCTTTTATGAATAAATACCCAGAAATACAAATAAAAATCATCAATAATACCACCTTGGATACCTTGGCGCATATTGATGAAGAAGTAATTGACTTAGGCATTGTTAGCCACCCGCTTACTCTGCCTTCCTATCATTATATTGATGTAGCAATTATCCAGGATATTTTTGTTGCCACCAAATCATACCTTACCTCCATTAACGTTATCGCGCCAAACGACATCTTTTCCAAATGTAAATTTATGCTGCTCGAAACTAGCAACATTACACGTCAATACCTTGATCAATATCTTATTGAAAACAACATATTTATAAAACCAGAAATAGAAATTAGCAATATGGATTTTCTAATTGAATTCGCAAAACTCGGCTTAGGTATAAGTGCGGTAATAAAGAACTTTGTTACCCAAGAACTTAATACCGGAACCCTTGTTGAAATTCCAGTAATACCGTCAATCCCTTCAAGAAGTATTGGGATTATTTTTTCTAAAAAAACTTCATTATCAATCGCTGCTCAGACTTTTCTTGAATATTATAAAACAGCGCTTGGTAATACCCTATGACAGCTACACCAGCCTTTTGCATTCTTATGAAAATTCCCTTTCCTGGCATATAATCAACAAGACCAAGTTAGTAAATCCTTCCCCTCAATATAAAAAGCCGACCAAATATTTTCAAATAAATGGTCAGCTTTTTATATTGATATTGTATTTCTATACTAACCGCTAAAACTCATAGTCTTCAATTTCTGCAAGGCCGCGGCCAGTTAATTTGTCCAGCATAATTTTTTGTTCAACTTGAGCAACCAACTTTTTCGTCGCTTTGACCGCATCTGGATTAACTGACATTGAATCAATACCGCTTTTTACTAAAAACTCAGCAAAGTCAGGATAAACGCTTGGTGCCTGTCCGCAGATCGAGACAGTTTTTCCGTCGCGATGCGCCACCTTAATCAAATGTCGAATGGCCCGCTTTACGGCTAGATTTCGTTCATCAAAAAGATGCGCAACAGTATCATTATCGCGATCACATCCTAATAAAAGCATTGTTAGGTCATTTGAACCAATCGAGTATCCGTCTACATATTGATTAAATTTATCGGCTAACAGTATGTTTGAAGGTATTTCCGCCATAAGCCAAACCTTAAAATCAGGTCCGCGTCTTAGCCCTTCCACCGCCATCAGGTTTGTTACTTCCTCAGCCTCAGCAACTGTGCGACAGAAAGGAATCATTACATATAAATTTTTTAACCCGTACTCTTCCCGGACTTTACGAACCGCTTTTAATTCAAGTTTAAAAGCTTCAATATATTTCGGGTCACAATATCTAGAAGCTCCACGCCAGCCTAACAATGCACTTGGTTCACAGGGTTCATATTTGTCTCCGCCCTTGAGATCACGGTATTCTGCCGATTTAAAGTCACTGAACCTTAACACAACCGGGCGCGGTGCCATTGCCTGGCAGACTTTGCATATACCTGCCGCCAAACTATTAACCACTTTTTCGTGTTGGCCGGTTTCAATAAGATACAACGGATGTTCATGAATAAAAGTAGTCCAAATAAATTCTTCCCTCATCAGGCCAATACCATCGCTAGGCAAGCTCGAATATTTTTCGGCTAAATCAGGATCGCCTAAATTCATATATATCTTTGTACCGGTAACCGGAAATAGCTCGACAAGTTCGGTACGGGCTGCGGAAACATCATTAGATGCTGGTTTTACTAAGTCGCCGACCGTTCCCTCGTATACAATGCCTGTCGTTGCATCAAACGATACTTCCATTCCATCTTTAATCACATCGGTTGCTGCCGTACTGCAACTTTTGGTGCCAACAATACAGGGAATACCAAGTTCACGGCTTACGATAGCTGCGTGACAAGTCATACCGCCTGAGTTAGTAATAATAGCTTTCGCCTTTTTCATAACCGGTACCCAATCAGGAGCTGTCATTTCCGTAATTAATATTTCGCCCTCTTTAAATTTGTCAATTTGGGACGGATCATTAATAACGTGGGCGACACCCACGCCCTTACCAGGACTAGCCGGAAGTCCTTTGGTAATAGCTTTACGGTCCAAGTTCAACGTATTTTCAGTTGAACTTGCCTGTTTGCTTTTATCTTTATTCCGCCGCGACCAAACTGTTTCTGGTCTCGCCTGCAGTATCCATACCTTCCCATCACGTTCATCAATGCCCCATTCAATATCCATATAGGAACCGTAGTGTTGTTCAATGGAAATCGCATATCGAACCAATTCCGCAACTTGTTGGTCAGTCAATACCGGCGCCTTCACCATATTAGCTGGAACTTGCTGTTCCTCACAGTCGCCGGATGACTTACGTACAAGCATGACTGGTTTTTCATGAATATTTCGGGTTAAAATTGCTAGATCACTTTTACGGACGGTAAAGTTATCCGGCGTAACCGTACCTTGCACCACATACTCGCCAAGGCCCCAAGCACCTTCAATCAGTATGTTCTCATCATTTCCATTGGTAATGTCTACGGTAAACAGGACACCAGCAGCCCGGGAGAATACCATCATTTGTACAACTGCACTCAAGGCTACTTCCATGTGATCAAAATTTTGTTTGACCCGATAATAAACTGCTCTGTCGGTAAATGTGGAAGCGTAACACTCTTTAACTTTACTAACGATGGTATCGGCTCCCTGAACATTTAAATATGTATCTTGTTGCCCTGCAAAACTCGCATCAGGTAAATCTTCTGCGGTCGCACTTGAACGTACAGCAACATAAGGGGCCGTTTCTCCGACCTTAGCCGCCAATGTCTTATATGCATCAGCAATGGCTTTGTACAAATCCTCTGGCATAGCCGCCTGCATAATCTCAGTCCTAATTTTTTCGCTTATCTCGCGGAGTTTCCTTGAATCCTCGACATCATCATCTAATTGATTAAGCCAAAAGGCTATTTTACTCTCAAGATCACTTTCTTGAATAAAGTAGCGGTAAGCATAAGCAGTTGTAGCAAAACCATATGGAACCGGTACTTTAGTATTTGATGTCATTTCCCCGAGCGATGCTGACTTTCCACCAACAATCTGAACATCGCTTTTATTAATTTCGTCAAACCATAATAAAAATTTCTCTTCTCTGTCCATCAAAATTACCTTCCCCTCAAATCAAAGTATACTTTTTGTTTAAATGTTCTAATTAGTATATACTATATTATTTCCTTCGAAATACCATCATTTTATATTTTCAACAATTGTAATATACTAATTAAATTATTTCTGTAATTAGGTTATACTATATCATTTTCCTTTTAAAATGCCAATAGAAAATTTCAAAATTCCCCTAGAGGACATCCCCTCCGACCATTTATTTAATGTACTAAACTGCAGCGCATTGGCTCTCTAATTTCAAAAAAATGCTTCGACCATCAAGGGCCGGAGCATTTTAATATTCCTCAATATTAAATTACCGAATATTGTAGCACTAAGATATACTGAAGCTTACAGGCTGTTAACGAGATAAAAAGAAGAGTAGAACATCACATAATACTATGAAGTCTACTCTATTGCTTGATATAGTTAAAATAAATGGGTTACCTATTGCTGCTCTGTAACAACAGTCAAATCAAACATCTGGACTGGTTTTTTACCTTTCTCCCAGGGACGGCTGAGATAAAAATGAAGCGTCTCCTGTCCCACAGCTTCAGGTTTTACCCTCAAGCAGAAATCCCACCGAGCCTTCCCCCCCGGCAGCGGTCGCTTGTCAACCGGCCCTTTGGAATCAGCTACCGCTTCTATTGACACTAAATTTTCATCAGAAAGCTGCCAGCCATAACCGGTTCCCCCAGCCGCATATAACACAACCTTAAAATATTTACCGGGTTTAACTTTAATAGCTTCCGGTGCCATACCACTATTGTCTCCAACCACCACAACCGTAGAAACCACAGGACACTCACCAGCTTTTTTCTCCCCGGCAGATGCTGTCCCCGAAGCAATTGTTGCCATAGCCAGCATCATCACCAGCATTACGCTAATCTTCTTCATATTCCACCATCCTAATAATTTTTGTATGTAATAATCATACCTAAGTCCTTTATTAAAAGGATAGCTTATTTAATTCTAACATTATTCTCTTTTCTTTTCCATTATATATTATTCAACTGTCGCAATATCATACCCCGCACAGCCGTTTTATAAGCCAACCAGGAAATTCACTATACTAACAATACCAATCGATAATCCAATTCCGCTTATCAGTCCAGTTATCAGCCTTAGCGTATTGGTACTGGTCCTCCATTTTAGCATCTGTGTATATCCATCAATAATCATAGGTGCTTGACACAGAATTCCCACCCACGATGGTATATGCATACAAAAAATAAAAGGTATCGACATATACCCCACTAATATGCTAAAGCAGCGCGCACAGACAGGCATAGGATTACCCTTTATAGAAAAACACCTTTCTGTTTTTCTATGGCATGGCAACAACAAAATCAATGAAATTACGTTTCTTTTCAGTGGAACCAACAATTCCTCTCTAATTACTACAATCGCCTCCACCACAATCGAGACTACCACAGTCAGGGCTACCACAATCGGCGTTACCACAATCAACATTGGTACAATCTTCGCCAATGGGCGGGATACAATCAAAGAAGCCCCATCCGGTGTTATTTGTATTATCAGCTAAACTTTTTTCTCGCCTTTTCGACCTATAAGACTCATAAGTACCAAACATCATTACTAACCCAATTACTAAAAATATCGCCCCTTTGCCGTTGTAGCCGCTAAAATAGCATACTCCAGCCGCTATAAGAAAGGTAAGAATTGCTGAAATCAATATAAAAATCAAAGACTTCACTCCTGTTTCTTAAAGAACTTTCGACAAACAAATTCCCGCCGATATTTTCAAGCAATATCTATTCACCTAGAATAGCCCGTGTTTCTTATGTAACATCCATTTACCAAGCATAAAAACTCCACTCGTCATAGGTATACGATCACTATTTATACACGTGTTATAATTTCTACAATACATCAATATAACCTTTTTATTCATTATCTAAATCGAAATATTATTACAGAGTTATAAATCATTATCAAACCATCATCTTCTCCCTTCATATTGCATATATGTCAAAGGAGCTGCAATGAGCAGCTCCTTACGTTTCCCTCAATATCACTAATCCGTTCCTAGCCATGATTTTTTAGCAGTCTATGCCATGCTCCACTAATATGCGTGTCCCCTAGAATTTCGAATCATTTACCAACTCCTTAGTAATCGTATGAATTGCTGCGTCATCGAGCGTTAAGCCGATATGGCCTACGCCTGGAACAAAGGTTATCTTAATCGGACGGCCGGCTTTTTCAAACACAGGCCCGAACTGGTCCGCGTAAAACAGCTCGTCGTCCTGTCCCACAATAAGAGACATTGGCTGTTTGGCTGCCAGAATATTAGCCTGATAGTTATTCAGCGGCCGGAAGTTAGTTGCAAGCGCGAACGAATAAGCAGGTGTGAGAACATTCTTTGCCGCGTCATTGATCGCAAATGCGTTGACATCTAAATTATTGAAACACCTGATTCCCGCTTGATTCAACACCGACAGAGCTACCACCCTTGGAATGCCAACATTTACCCAGCCTCCGCCAGCGGCTTTGTAGGTTTCGGCATCTTGATGAATAAATGGCGACAATAGCAAATACCGATCAAATATATTTTGCCGTTCACTGCCTGCAAACCGAAGAACAAAGCCGCCTCCTGACGAAAATCCGACCAAAGTCCGCGGTAACGCCGGATTAACCTTAGTAACAAAATCCTCAAGATCATCTTCAAGCTGCCCAATATACCCGATCGTTCCCTTAGTCCCCGAATCGCCATGCCCCCTAATATCCAGAGCATAGACATTAAAACCGGCACGCGCCAAACTTTGCGCAAGCGGATGCATGCTCGCGCTGCTTGCCGATGAACCATGAATAAGTACCACCGATTGGGTACTTGCGTGCAAGCTTGACTGGTAAAACCGGTATGCCAAAGCTACGCCATCGCGGGCGGCGTAATGCTCTAGTACAGGTAACTCAGAAAAATCCACCTTCTGAAATGATAAATTAATGCTGTCCATAGCTTTCGGAGCCGCTGGTCCACCACAAACAAGAGCGGCTATTAATACAATAACGGTCAAACCAATTGCTATACCCAAAGCAATACCAATTTTTACTAGCAGTTTTGACAACAGTAACATTTCTTCTCCCCCTTCCTGCGTTTTAACGCAGAATTCATTCATTCATTTTTCGCTTGCTTAATAGAAAAATCAGCAATAGAAAAATAAATAGTCCCTCAGAAAAGTAACCAAACCAATTGCCAAGCCTGCCGTAAATTGATTTACCCTGGTCCAGTCTTATTTCTCCCAGCACTAAAACAGCATTGTCTTCTCTAGCATTCGATGTCATAGCTATAACCTTTCCCTTATTACTACTTAAACTCAGGAGTCCCCATTGTGCTGCCCGTGCCACTGCAAAATTTTCTTCGACCCCACGCATGATAGCTATTCGTGCGTGCAGCCACTCATCGGCCTTAAAATCAAGCGCCGGTACAAACAAAAGGTTAATCCCCTTCTGACTGTAGCCCCGACTTGGCTCTTCAAAGTCCATATCCTTGCAAATAGCAAGCCCCCAGACTCCCTTATCTTCCGTTTCGCTAATACAAAGTTCTTCACCGGCAGAATAACGCCCCTCAGCAAGTGGCAAAAGATGTTGCTTATCATATTTTTTAGCGATTTCACCGCTAGGCGCGAATATATAAGCCGAATTAGATAATTTCGAATCCTCTTGAACACTTAACCCTGCAATCAAAGTAATTTGCTGTGCCCGAGCGGCAGCAGCTAAACGCGCCAAAATATCCGCCTGGTCATTCAGGTTTAGACTCACAATCTTTTCTGGCAGTAAAATAACCTCAGCCCCTGAATGTGAAAGCACCTCAATACACTGAATATATCTGGCAATAGTCTTCTCAGCTATTTGCTGCTGCCCGCTAGAACGCAGCTCCTCTAAACTCATCGGAACAGACCCCAGGCCAATTTTTACACCAGGACCTTGAACCGGCACATTCAAACGATACAAGCCAAAAGCAACAGTTAGAATCAGAATACTTACCGGCAAAACCATTGTCTTTACACATAGCTTTGCTTCCTTACGGTAATGCCAAGCTAACGCTAAACTAGCAGGAATAAGCATTAATAAAAAGGTAACGCCCCAACCTCCGGTAACAGAAGCAATTTGTATCAAAGGCAAATTACACACTTGTGTATAGGCGATACTGTCAAAACTCCCCGCCGGTGAATGTAATGACGTATTAAATTCAAAAGCCGTCCAACCGCTGGCCAAAACGAAGCTCCACAGCCAATACTTTTTTTTAGAAGCCATATACCGGAATAACACTAACAAAATCGTAAATATTATTGCATTTAGGATATTTCCGGCGACAAGTAGCCAAATAGGAATTACTACCGTGCCTGAATATGCGAAAATCATACTAGAAAACCCCATAAAGTATGTAACAAAACCGGCAAGCGCCGCTGCCACGGCCTGAGATTCCAGCGCATATATAAAAAGCGGGATTGGAGCCAGCCAAATTAAAATCCAGCAATTATAAATCCCGGTCGAAAAATAATACCCTATCGAACTAACCATGACCGTGATTATAAACCATAGAGATCTTTTTCCAGCTTCCTTATTAACCATTTTTATAGCCCGTCCTTCTTCCTAACCCCATTCTAAGTTACCAAAGAATATACAATTGAGTCTTGTATTCGGCTATAACGCTCGAACTAAGTTCGTTCTGGCTGTTATACTTGGGAACCATGGCCATTACAGCAGCATAATCTATACAAAAAGTTGTTACGCCTAAAATTCTAGCGAAGGCATTTGGCACAGTAAAAAGGAGGCTGGTCATGGCCACTATTTCCTTTCAGCCAGTAGTAAATTATCCAGCGGGTAGCGGGCCAGTTTTTCTCACCGCCGCGAATTTTCGCAATAATGGTATCCTGGACTTGGCAATCACTAACATTGCATCAAACAACGTTACCTTCTTGCCAAACAACGGCGACGGCACTTTCGGACTTGGTATAAACTATGCTGCCGGAACAGGACCTTTCTGCATTGTATCAGCTGATTTTAATGGTGATGGTAACCTCGACCTCGCGGTAGCTAACCAGAGTTCAGATGACGTAACTTTGTTAATGGGCGATGGTTCCGGCGTTTTCGCTTCCCCCGTATCATACCCTGCTGGAGACGGGCCCTGCGGAATTGTATCCGCCTTCTTTACTGCCAGTGGAAACCTTGACCTTGCGGTGGCAAATATTTTTTCGGGTGATATTGCCGTTCTGCCAGGTAATGGAGACGGAACCTTTGCAGGAGCATTGTCTACTGTTCTTCCGTCGTCAAATCCGATCGAGCTGGTGACCGCCGATTTTAACGGCGACGGCAATATGGATCTGACAGTCTCCCTTTCCAACTCGGGAAACATCGCCGTCCTGTTAGGCAATGGACTTGGTGGCTTTCCTACCATAACAACTTATTCAGTGGGCACCACCCCACGTGGAATTGCAACCGCTGATTTTAACAGTGATGGCAATCTGGACTTAGCTGTAGCTAATCTTTCTTCTAATAATATTTCAATTTTGTTTGGGGATGGAATAGGCGGATTTACATCAACACCCGGAATCGTACTTAGCCCCACAAGCACACCCTTTCAGCTGGTTGCGGCTGATTTTGACGGCGACGGCAATCTGGATCTGGCGGTTACTGACTTTAATAACAATTCCGTTATTGTCCTGCCGGGTAACGGAGACGGCACCTTTGGCACACCGGTAAGCTTCACTGTAGGGTCATCACCTACCGGTATTATAGCAGCCGACCTAAACAACGACGGCAAGCCGGACTTAGCCGTAGCTAATCAGGGCGGCAACGTTTCCATCCTCATAAACAACTCGATACTTAAGCCAGTCCGCGGCATCAAACTGTTCAGAAATACTTTCTTTTTATAACCAATCCACCAAGACAATTGCCAATCCTGCTGTAAATTGATTTTCCCTAGTCCAGTATTATTTCTCCCAGCAATATAAGTGAGCCCCCAGACGCCCTTATCTTCCGTTTCTCTAATACAATATACAATAATCACTATTTGATAGGAATATATAAGCAGTGCTTTGCTTCGCAGTCATTCGGAATAAAACTCTCGTCAAACAGCTCAAAATCATAAGTATCACAAGGCTCCAGTTTTAAGTCAAATAACAACTTACTATATATCCGTTTAATTATTTGTGGCACATCATCAATTATCGACGAAATGGGGAATACCGCATATCGATTGGCCGGAATTTCGATTGAAACCATTCCCTGCGGAACTATATCCCTACACTCTGCTTCGATACCTGCAATATATGTAAATTCCCCGTTGCCTTTACTATCTTCGGTATATGTTTCATAACCATAACCTAGGCCGCCATTCAATGCATTTTTTATCTCAGCCGCCCTTGGAACAAACCGGCTCCACAGCTTCGGAATTTCCCTATTCTCATTGTTTCCTTTATATTGCATTCCAACAATGGTCATTTTTTGCATTTCAATAAAACTAGGCTTGATTTCATCTTCATTCCGCTTGTTGTATAATATTGCTTCACTAAATACAACTTGATCTAAATTGGCAAAATGCCTTTTACTCACTCTATATGCTTTAGGCGTTAATCCATACATGTCTTTAAAAGCTCTGGTAAATGCCGCTTGCGAACCATACCCATAAAATGTAGCGATATCAATAATAGCCTTTTTAGTTTCTACCAATTCACAAGCAGCTTTAGAAAGCTTTCGCCTTCTTATATATTCATTAACTGTAATACCGGTTAATGCTTTGAATATACGGATGAAATGAAATTTTGACAGTTGGGTAAACTGAATAACATCATTTATGTAAATATCTTTATCAATATTATCTTCAATATAACTTACTATTTTATATGTATCCTCTAAATAGTTCATATCTCCCTCCTCCTAGCTCATTATACAACTAAACCCTTACCTATATTTGATAGAAATTGCGATTTAACCTCATCAATATAAAAAAACCGCCTTACTGGCGGTTTTTTTATATTGATGTTTATTACATACGTTCTTGCTAAGTGTTATAGCCTGATTCATATATACCATGATATCTTGATTTTTGCAAATACCAAATTTGGTTACAATACCAATTACAGGGACATCCTGTTACCAGCAGTAGACAGGGAAGCATTAGGGAGAATATTTAACTTTGCACTATAGCCAGACCTAACAATTTTAAAACTGCTAGATATTCCCGAACGCTGTAGTTTATCATAATAGTTGTCGGCGTAGTTGATGCAATACCATAGACTCTGGGAAAATATCTGCTCGCAATTAACTTTGCTCTGAACATATGATAATCACTAGTAATTACAACTATATCTTGCCTCTGTTCACCATGAATCTCGTTTAACAATTCTCGCGTATATTTTAAATTTTCATTACTTGTCTTAGATCTTTCTTCTTTTAAAATTCTACCTTCATTTATCCCTCGCTCAATTAAATATCGCTTCATTACCTCCGCTTCCGATATCCTTAGCCCTTCTCCAAAACCACCAGATACTATCAACTTTACCTCAGGATTTTCATTAAGAAACTTTATGCTACTGTCAAGTCTTCTTCTAAGAGACAGCGATGGTTGTTCCCCATCAATTCCCGCACCTAACACTACAGCATATTTTACATTTATATTATCATTAGATTTTATAGCTTGAAAAATCAGCAATTCAATCCACACAAAAGAAAACAATCCAAGTAATATACTAATTGAAATCAACCTACGTATCAGCAAAAATATTAGATTTAATTTTTTATTTCTCGTTTGAATAAATGTAATACCATATATGTATAATATTAAGCCAATCGTAATCATTCCAACAGTACCAAAAGTAAACCCAAATATGAAGCTAGCTAGTATTATACCACTAATGACAATGCCAATACCTGTAACAATAAAATACATACCGCCTTTTGAAACCAATTGTCTTGCAGGCTTCACTAATAGCACCTCAATCATCTAGTATCAATTAAACTAAAACTAATATCTGCCCCATTCTTCTTCGCGGCAAAGCTTCCGACGCATTCTACGAGCTCTCGCCCATGGCTTTACCCCATCCTTCAAACAAAAATAAGACCGGAATGCTACTGCTGCAATTCGCCGAATCATACCTGTAACCCTGCTACCACGTCTTTATACTCAACTTTATCAATTTTCTTATCCAAAATTCAATTTTTCAAACGTTCCGTTCTTATATTACCAGATATCCTTTTTTTTCAGCCACTGTGATCGTTGCCTCAATCCCTGCATTAAACTGGATAAAATCACTCTCGATACCGTCGCTGAAAATAACGCCATCGCCAGCCATCAGAGATCTTACAACAAGCGATTCTTGAGCTGTCACCCTGCCAATCACAAGATTCGCATGCGAGGTTCGGCTAATGAAAGGTTCCCTAACAGAAAAATAGAGACAATCGGCATTCCAGTCCAGCTTAGTATCAGTCTTTATGTTAAAGCCTTTATTACCACTTAAATATTTGACTATTGCCGCCGCCCCTGTGACAACACTCTTCAGCCATGCCGTAGAGCCCAGTCCTGTGGAAATAATTATCCCACTAGAAGACTGCCGTTCCTGATCTGCACCGATCTGAATTTCGTATTTGGCGGAAACATGGGTGCGCTGCCCCACAAAAAGGTCATTTACAGCATAAATATTTTGACCGTCATTAAGTTGGGCTTTTGCCATTGCAACCTCCTTACACGGTCTTGAGTGACGCAGAACCTCAGGAATGATCAATCGCAAATCACTTACTGTAAACGGAAGCAGAATTCCGTCCCATCGCTCCGGATCAGGATTAACTCCTATTATCCTCTGCTCTGTCAAGTATTTCATCGTATTGGCCACCAGGCCATCCTGGCCAATGGCCACAACTAAATCATCCGACCCAAAGATGAAGTTTGGTACAAACGCACGATCAACGATCTGGACCCTCCCAAATCGGCCAAGAGATTCAACAGCAAGAGCGACAGCTGAATTATAAACTTCAGCCTCCCGTTGATAGTCGGAAAAATCAGCTCCCATGTGCTCAATATAAAACTTGGCCTGCAAAACGGTATTGAACCTTTCAACAAGTTCCTCTAGGCGGGTTCTTCGCTTGATAATAATTATTTTTTGCTCCTTTGCCGCCATGATTAATCCGCCCTTTTTATCAAGTCCTGTAGTAAATCCGGGGTAATGTTCAATTGTCCAATTCGTTCGGCTTTTTCAGCAAGTCCCTGAAACGCTATCGCAATAAGCTTATCCGGCTGCATGCCTACATTTGCCAAGGATTGTATCACACCCTTGTCCATTCCATCAAAAGCCTTCATCATCGCAGTCAGTTCATACGCCTTTGCATCCGCTTCAGCTCGAGAGTTCTCCACCGACAAGGCTATGAGATCTTTCCGCCGTTCTTCAATAGCCGTCTCAAATAGCATTTGGGTTTCTTTGAGTTCGTTTTCCTTCTGCTGCACCAATCGTTCAGCCTCCATTTGGGCTTCGCGGATCTGGAGCCTTTTATTCTCCACAGCTATATCTGTGTTAAGCTCATTCTCCTTAACCAGGCATTCCTGCTTAATGGCCGCGTTACGCCGCTCGTAAACAGCCTCATCCGCCTTGCGTAGAATTTCTTCCCTAGTCTGTGCTTCCAACGCCCTAGCCGTTTCCTTATTAGGTAAAATGGCCAGAATGGACAGTCCTAAAATTTCCAGGCCCAATAAACTTATTTCGCCATAGTCCGCAATATCCTTTGATACACTTGCTCCCAAACTCTCACTAGACTTCAGCACTTCTGTCAACAGCATACCCTCGATCGTCTTTTTAATAAGCACTTTAACAATATTGATAATCTTCTGCAGCAGCCGCTGAGGATCCTCAGAGACGTATCGGCGGCCATTTCCATCTATTGTATAGTTTAACAAGGTGGTAAGCATTTTAGGGTTTTCCACCCGATACGTCACTTGCCCCTGAATTGTGACCATTTGAAAATCGGCCGTCAGCTCCTCAAAGATGAACGGCACCTCAACACTGCCGGAAGACACCACTACCAGCGAAGCTGATGGGGCAAAATAGAAAATCGACAACCCTGCACCTTCCCTCACAACTTTCCCGTTGCGGTACATCAAAACATATTCGTTCGGCTCGAACTTAGCAAATCTAAAACCCAACAATTCAACTTCCCCCTCATCTCAAAATCAAAGCTCTTCTCTTTTCTCCAGTCATCGCAGTTTCGCCATTTGACGCTAAATCAATACAGTTTTGCCGGCCTATGATTGTTACGATCCGGCATCAACTTCAATCCAATATCGGTATACTCCAACTTATTGCGCAGGCGCTCATTTAAAGCATCATAATGCTGATACTACTGCTTTCGGTAATCCTATTTTATCGATTAAACCTGCCAAATATCACCGCCTTTGAAGATATTATCTTTTTGTTATTATTAATATAATACTATCAAAAATAGATGTCAAGTGTTTCCACCATCTTTTTTTACACGGCCAGCCAACTAAATTCATCTTCAGCCAAACTGACACAAAAAAAGAACCCGCATACTTACTGGTTCTTACTTGCATCCAAATTATCTCCGTTAAGGACAATCCAAGGCCCTGCAAACCCATCCGTTTGGAGCATGAGAAAAGGTAGATGAGTGTTATAGCCTGCTCTCCTCCGGCCCAAAAGGCAAATATGTCATTAAACATAATAATTTGACGTTAAATGGCTTTTGACGTGTAATTTTATGTCATAGATAATTTTGTATTTAAACACATAATTAAACTTGCAACGAGGGAAATACTTACTATGCTTCACTCTTCAACTAAAGCACCAAATTCTCTATCAAGCCTATATAGCAAACCGTTAATATTGTTTTTGTTCGCACGAGTATATAATATGTTGGCTTACCAAATGCTGTCGGTTGTCGTTGGCTGGCAAATTTATCTTCTTACCCAAAGCGCCTTCTATCTTGGCCTAGTTGGATTAGCGCAATTTCTTCCCATGTTTCTCCTTACACTTATTGCAGGTCAGGTTGCTGATCGCTATAATCGCAGGATAGTCGCTTACATTTGCGAAGGCCTGGGAGCCTTAATTCTGGCCCTTGGCACGTATGCTGGCTGGCTAAATAAAGAGAGCATCTTGGGCATTGTATTTATACTTGGAGCGGCACGGGCTTTTGATCGTCCGACGATGCAGGCATTAATGCCTGCGCTTGTACCTACTGAGCTCTTTTCCCGTGCTGTTGCTTTAAGCTCTTCGACAACTCAAGCAGCAACCATTATAGGCCCAGCACTCGGAGGCTTCTTATATATTACCGGACCTAGCGTTGCTTATTTATGTGTTGGCTTATTATTCATTCTATCCGGTCTACTAATTTTTCTGCTTAATATTAAGCAAAGCCAGTCAGCACAGGAGCCATTCAACCTGAACTCGCTATTTGCTGGCATTCGCTTTATTCGCAGCAAACAGAAGATCCTTGGTGCAATATCACTAGATCTTTTTGCCGTCCTTCTAGGCGGAGCAACAGCATTACTTCCCGTCTACGCCCGAGAAATTCTTGCTATAGGTCCAGTCGGACTAGGTATGCTCCGCTCAGCCCCAGCCGTAGGGGCAATCTCAATGTCAATGTTATTAGCGCATAAACCGCTCAAGCATAAAGTAGGACAAATTATGTTTGTTGCGGTAATCGTATTTGGAATTGCAACCATAATATTTTCCCTTTCAACGTCTTTTTGGCTGTCACTTGCCGCATTAGCCATTCTTGGCGCGGCTGATGTCTTCAGCGTCGTTATTCGCTCGACTCTGGTACAACTGGAAACCCCAGATGAAATGCGCGGTCGAGTAAGCGCAGTTAATTCATTGTTTATCGGAACATCCAATCAATTAGGAGAATTCGAATCGGGTTTGACTGCTGCTTGGCTAGGAGTTGTACCCTCCGTATTTATTGGTGGAATAGGTACAATAATTGTTGCCCTCATTTGGATGCGTTTTTTCCCCGAACTTGTTCGTATTAACACTATCGAAAAAACTACACCGAATTAACACTTACCATGAAACTGCAAGAAATAAACTGCCTCGCCTTTATCAAGAACAACTGTCAGCCCTTTTTATCAGCTTTGCTTCCACAAAGAACCTCTTACTATATTAATATTAACTTTTGCAACCTCTCATCATTATTATATCGGGTATAAAATTTTTAGCCATTCAAACTAATAGTTTGAATGGCTAAAAATTTATAATGACTGTTTAATAATTTATTCAGACCAATTGAAAGGTTCACTGGTATCCATGTGACCAGAAATTGTCTCTACTTTTTTACCAGAGAGGTTTCGCAGCATTAGTTTCCGCCGCCTTGTTGCGCAGCCGAATTAAAAAAGCTGTCCAAACCATTAACAATCCCTTGCGCCAATTTCTGCTGAAACTGCGGCGTATTAAGCTGTTTTTCCTCATTAGGATTCGAAAGGAATCCTAATTCAATAAGCACCGCTGGCATCAAAGTATGTTTAAGAACATAGAAATTAGCCGCATAAATACCACGATCATTTAATCCGTCTGCACTCACCAAACTATCCTGAATACTTTGCGCCAATAGTTTATCATAGGATGATTTTAAATAATAATAGGTGCCGGTTCCACTAACTTTTGGATTTCCAAAATAGTTGGCATGAATATCGACAAACACATCAACCTTGTTTTCGTTGCCAACAGCGACTCTAGCCCCAAGTTCTTCGGTAGCACTATCATCCGGAGCATATACATCGCGGTCATCGTTCCGGGTCAAATACACTTTTGCTCCGGCTTGTTCAAGTAAGTCCTTCACCCTTAAAGCTACAGCTAGGGTTACTGTTTTTTCCTGAATATTATCCGGGCCAACAGCTCCAACATCACTGCCACCATGCCCAGGGTCAAGCGCAATTACCTTGCCTTTTAGGCCTGACGTAAAATTAAAAACAGCAGGAGGCGTCGGTTTATTAATATCGACTACCACCCGGAATGGTTTATTAGTGTTGAGGTCTCCAGGCAGCGTAAGTATTTTATAGTCGCCGTCGTTAAGTGCAACCGGTAAGTCAATGGTTATTTTGCTGTTTTGTCCATCACTTGAGGTAATGTTTATTTTGTCAGCTATTTTTGTGTCAAGATTTATCGAACTGGCTATTTTCTCTGGTACTGCTCCTATAATATTGACAACCAATTGCGGTAAGGGAGCAACATTGTTTTGAGCGGTTACTTGCACAGAATCTGACACATCGAAACTAAGTCTTATACTGCTTGTTCCTGTGACACCATCAGTATAGGTATCCCAGCGAACTTGCGTAATCTTAGCAACAGTCCTTGGAGAAACCGGTGCCGACGCAAAACCAAACGCCGGAGTTAGCAACAGTAACAAAATAAGCACTAAACAGAATGCTCGCTGCAACTTAACACCTCCGTTCCACAAAACAATAATATAAGTAGCGTTATAATTCGCTGGTTACATCAAAAATCCTGTAGAATTATCTGCCAAAACCCTCTAAGCCCCTCACTGTCACTAAAACAGTCAAGGGGCTTAGCAACTTAAACATCATTGATAAGGCTGAGTATTTAATAACCGTTTTCCGTCTTTGATAATACCGTAGTTTTCACGGTTGCTGCGTCTACACCGTTCCAATCCTCTGTATCAAGTGACCGCAAAACAATAATTTTACCTTTTGAATACTTGACACGATTGCCCCGCACTCTACATGTTAAATCTACGATAACAAACATAGCTGGTTTTTAATCGTCTTGGTCTGAGCTTCCTGTAATTTTTCTGAACAATTCCGGACAATAATGAGATGCCGCCTGGGTAAACAGCTTCAAATGATATTCTTCGTCCTTGATGATACGCTCCAGTAATCCCTTAATATGAATATCCTCAATCAGAAAATGATGCTTCCGATATTGTTTTATTGCTTGTTTTTCTGCAACAATATCAGCTGCTAACATGTCGTAAATATCTGTTCCATAGAATACATACGATGCATCCCAAAAGGTTGGGGAATTATTTGTAAGAGTTCGGTACTTAGGGTCAACTCCTAAAAGAAGAATACTCTCAGCCAGCAATTCAAGATGGTGCATTTCTATAATACCAATACATTCTTCTAATTCAGCCAGATCTTTATATTTATCATCAAACATAAAGTGGTGATGCATGTACTGGTTGATTGCTGTCAGTTCGCTTGCATTTCCTGCGTAATCTTCAAGGAGCAAAGTAGCATAAAATAAATTTTGCTGGCAAACACTTGGTTTAGGATAAGCATCAGGAAGGGCGCACCAGCTTTTTGTTCGTTTCTCAACATTAGGTTCCTCGTTTTTCTTTGTCATTTCAGAACCCCCTGAATTTTATTCTCTAGCATTTTATTACCTTTATTTATTCCTTATTACAGCCCACTAGAAAAACATGCTTCAGCCTATGATCAGCGAATCACGGCTGTCACGGGGACAGCAGCCTGGCGAAAACGCTTGATTTTTCAGCCCCAATATCTTAAAAATCCTGTTTTAACTCAAATGCGGCAATCAAGTAGTCTGTATCCTACTTGATTGCCGCATTTAATTGCTTGGTTCCCATAATGATAAAACTCGTTTAGTAATACGTCCATTAATTTAAGGACACTAGACATTAGGGGAGTTCCTTTTTGTCAACTTTTTTGCGTCAAATCGAGCAAGATCCAGTCACTCGCTCGATTTGACGGATAGATTTACTCCAACAATACCTGCATATAGTCATTCCTCCACATCAATCCGCTCGATTTTGAAGATGACCGAGCGGGTACCATCGTTGCAGCAGGCAATCATCATTTTCTCATCGTTTGTCCAGCCCTTCATGATAGAGCCACCCTGCAAGGCGGCGTAGACATACCGGCTGACGCAGTCCCAGGCCTCGGAGCAAAATTTTCCGTCTAGCATGTGCCAAAAATCATCCCGTTCTCCGTTCCGCTCCAGAATGAACTCCTGCCCGACCTTAAAGCAGGGACACGGTCCAGACTTAGGATCGGCAAGATATTTTTCCTGCATTTCTGGGAAGCATTTTGTCTCTAGTACGGTAATTTTACATTTGTGTTGCATTTTTATTCCTCCATTTGCAAATAGAAATCGATATGGCGCTTCCATATACGAAATTCCCGTTGCTTTAAGCTGTGACTTATTTCAAATAGTAAAAATAATCTGATTTTCTAGGCAAAACAGATATTGCAGGTCCATCGGAATAGCCAATGACACAATGCCCAATTCCTTCATAATCTCCTTTGATCCCCAACTGTTTCAGAATTTCTTTTCCTTCGTCCCGCTCAAATGTCTCTTTTGCCCGATGAATCCAACAGCCTCCAAGCCCCAAAGAATGAGCAGCCAGCATAATGTTTCCCATGACAAGACTGCCATCATATACACGGGTCGGACAGTTCTTATCCGCAAGCACAATCAGTACGACGGGTGCCCCATAAAACGGATCAGAGCCAACGGCCCCCATGATTTCTGCATTTACCTCTGACAGACGGTTGCGAATTTCCTGATTCGTTACCGCAATAATAATGGGAGACTGCCTCCCCATGCCTGTCGCGGCATAAGTACCAGCTTTTACAATCTGCTCAATTATTTCCGGTGATACCATATCGGGTTTGTATTTTCTTGTACTCCGTCTGGTAACCATCGCATTTATCACATCATTCATTTTTCAATCTCTCCAATCTTTTCACCGCATGACATCTGTGTCCATCAATGTACCACCATTAACATTGAACGGTTGGCAACATCGAAACTTATACTGCATGCTTATACCATCTTCCCGAGCTGGTATGCTTGTTCGGGATAATCAGTCTTTTCAATATCCTCCCGCGTACGACAGCTTTTTGCGAGCACTTTGCCGCAATCCTGCCACCGGAGATATTGGAGTGCCTCAGTGTAATTACCGACAATACCGTGCATAGCCCAATCCCGATTATTGGTACCAGACACAAGCAGCACGGCCTTTTTATCTGTTCCGCGCAGCAAATTGTTAATGCCATAGAAACGGTCAATCACCGCTTTGATTTGGGAAGAAGGCCCATAAAAATATAGCGGCGTCACAAAAGCAATCATATCGGCCTCTCTGAGTTGGGGGAACAGTTTTGTCATGCTGTCCTGAAAAACACATGGATTTTCTCCACATTTGCACTTATCACAGGCAATACAGGGATGAACTTTCTCAAAGGCAGCATCAAAACGATATATCTCATGCCCGGCTTCCTTGGCACCATCAATAAAACTATCAGCAAGTAAAGAAGAAGTTCCGACTTTATGTGGACTGCCCGTCAAAACAACGATTTTCATTTTTACTCTCCTTTCGATGTATCAGGATATTATCGGCATATCCTTTGTTCTCTTTATGAAACTCTGATAAAATAATTAAATAGGTTGTTAATGTTTATGCGTTAAGGGAGCGCAATTTCATGCTTATACCAAGCTATTTTTTCACCAATGACTTCAAACAGTTTTATGAATATTTTTTATCTCAACCGCATATTAAGAAGTCTTTCAAAAAAGGCGACTATTTATGGGAACCGAATAAACCGTTCGAAAAAATCCATTACATTATTTCTGGCGTTGCTCAAAACTATCTGGAGCATGAAAACGGCCATAGGAAAATTCTTTCTTTCCACGGAAGCGGAACGGTTTTTCCCGGCTACCATGAGCAGGATTATAAAATTGAAAGCGCCCTCATTACCGTCGCACTGTCTGACATGGAAGTACTGGAGTTTACCAAAGTGGAGTTTCGCCGCATGTTCCAGCAAAACCAACAGCTAAGTGCGCAAGATATTGATTGGTTTTCCAAAGATGTAAATCTATTGCTCTACGAAACGGCACATCAGGAGTACAATAACTCGTTTATTAAGTTGTGTAATTTACTATATCTGCTTTTAGTGAACGAGACCGGAAAACAGAATCACTTCAATTGTATGACGCAAGACGATATTGCAGATATTCTCGGAATCAGCCGAGTTAATCTTACAAGAGGGCTTACTCGCCTTCGAAAGGAAAACATCATTATAACAAAACGAAAACAAATTCAAGTCATTGATCCATCAGCACTGGAAAAGTATTGCTCATTAGAAACACTTTAATGGATAGATGGATAATAAATGGGGTAGTTTCTTAAGCCCCACATTTCAACCTACATATTGTATTCTACAAAAACTGTTAGGTTTTATCTGCTAAAAATGATGCAAACACATCTGCTTTCGCAAAAAATTCATCCAGATCAACGAACATACACTTTTTTTGACGGCTCATAGGCCAGTGTCACGGGGACACGGTTCCGCTGACGCACTAGCACCACGCCCAGCGCTTGATCCCTGTAGAAGCGCCACAAGACCCTAGACCAAAACTTGCCCCATCGAACGCTTAGCACAAACTTAGTTCGAGTGTAATAGCTAATAAGACTCCGCCCTAAGAGGACGGAGTCTTATTGGTATTACATCAATAGGATTTTACTTTTCAGGTACAATTGCTGTAATAAGTTCTTTATATTCGGCCATACGTTTCTTAAACGTCTCAGTCTTCATACCATCAATAGCGGCTTTAGTGTTTCTGCCGATATCATCGGCATGAATCATCTGGCCTTCCATAGTATCATGGGCATGCGCTAACTGTTCCTCATCAAACTTAAATTTAACCGTGTTGTTCTCAACAACAACATCGCCCACAATACCGCAAAGACAACAAATAGCGTTCTTATTTTCATTTGTAATATAAAAGTTTCTGCTATGGCAGTGAGGACACACGCCGTCATCACCCTTGTACTCAGCATGCGCTATATCTGCTGCCGCCTTTGCAATATTTACCCCAACCTCATGGGCTCTTTGAATTTTTTTATCATCCATCATAATTCCCAGTGACCAGCTAAACACCTCATTGTTTACGATTTTCCACATCGGTGTTAACGCATGAATACCAAAGCTAAGCTGCACATCAGTTGTCCATTCAGAACCACCAATGGCCATATATGACACTACCTTTTCCTGTAAAAATCTTTGGTCGATAGGTTTTCCCTTACCTTGTTTCGCAAGATTATCTCCGATAACCTGGTGTCCTTTGCTCATTCTTGGCCCAAAACGATCCATAAGAGTTCTAAATATCCCTGCAGGACCTTTTTCAAAGATAGGAATCGAAAACACAATCCCGTCAGCATCATACATCCTATCTAATAACCAATTAAAGTCGTCTTTACAAACACACATGTTTCCTTTGCCGCTAAGGATAGATTGTACGCACGCCGTACAGCCATTACAATGCTTAATATCTAAGTCTAACAACCTGATAAATTCAATATCTGCGCCTTGCTCTTTCGCTCCTTTAAGAGCCTCCTTACACATACAGTCATTTCTACCATTCTTAGTGCCGCCCGAAATTCCTAATATCTTCATAATTCACACCATTCCTTTACTTTTTAAATTGTTTTAAGCTTAATTTTTGAGATTCATCATACTGTGCAACGCACAATATAAAGTCCACCCATAAAGGTATCAAAATAGATGTATCCTCTGTCATCAACTAGAACGTCTTCAGTAATTGAAACCTTTGCCCCAGGAACCAAATTCTTTTCTTCATTATCAAACCAGTTATCTTCAGGATCAGGAGGCATAAAATATGCTATTTCCTTAGGTACAAACGGATCACTTACATCATAAATTCTAAGACCTGCATTAAAATAGCAGCAATATACTCTATCATCTACTTTTTTATATACCGATTGGTTGAACGCATCAAAAATATTATGAGGACCAAAGGGAATACGAACTCCATCAACGATGTTAAAGTTCTTCCCGTGCGTATAGCCTTCCGGAACTTCCGGATAAGGAAATACCGAGATCAAGCTAGGATTCTTTATATCGGTTATTTCTACTATTCCAATAATATTCGTCGGCTGTGTTGTGAGTTTTTTCCAATGGCCTTCTGAAATATCATTAGCAAAATACCGGGAACGCTCCCCCTCGGTAGTAACTACTACATACGGCCGGTCTCCCAACGGCAGAACAGAATGAATAGGCGCTCCTGCCGCGCCTCCGCCAAAGGGTGGGTTTAATGGCAGACAATTTAGCATTTTAGGATTTGCCTTATCCTTAACATCCAGCATAATAAATCCCTTATTGGCATAGGCCATGTAGACAATGTCATCTTTTACAATACATGCATGCAAGAACGGTGCTGAAAGAGCCTCATTCGAGCCATACCGAAATGCTTCTTTGGCTATCTTATTGCCTATGTATTGTTCGTCAGCCCACCATCTTCCCACTTCTACCGGCTTTGTAGGATCTTTGATATCTAAAATCCTTAGGATAAACCCATTAAACCCTTCGGCGTTTCCTGTTACATACACATATCTGCCACCATTGTAGCAGAATCTGTGGACACCAGCACCACCCTTACATTCAAATTGTGATAAAAACTTCGGATTTTCCGGATCAGACCTAATATCCCAAAGCATAACACCGGCAAAGGCTTTTTCGGTTCCTTGAATACCATGCAGTTCCTTCATCAAAGGTCCGTGAGCAGTTACCATTATTCCATCAGCAATTTGAATTTTAGGTGTTCCTGCTCCATCAGTCATCCCATCTAACCAAGGACCTTCCATCCATTTAACGTTTCTTGGTTTTTCAGGATTTGTAACATCAATAATGTTCCAACCATTGTGACGGAAGCTTCCTGTATAAATGTAATATCTTCCATCATCTGTTTTATGCATTGCCATTTGAAATCCGGGCTTTTTATTCATATCATTATAGCCTACGAATGCAATATTCTTAGCTAAGCTTTCTTTTCTTCTGCTCATTTTATATGCTCCTTTGTTCTGTCTTACTTAACAACTCTCACAAAGGGTCTTGCCTTTTCCTCTCCTCTTAATACGCGCAACCCTCCGAGCGCTAATGATTCCATCTCATTTTCGCCTGGATACACTATAACAGGAGCCAGGAAATCCACACGCTTCTTAATCATCGCGGTAAACATTTCTGAATAGGCAATGCCTCCTGTCAGAAGAATTGCTTCCACCTTGCCCTCTACGATCGGAAACTCCCTGGCAATATTTCTGGCAACATTTAGCGCCATGGCCTCGTAGATTAACTTTGCCTTCTCATCACCGGCAGCAATCATTTTTTCTACGATCCGTGAATCATTCACCCCTAAATAAGCAACCAAGCCTCCTTGAGTCTTGATTTTTTTCATCATCGTTTTTTGGGTATACTCACCGGAAGACATCATCTCGATTAATTGAAACATAGGTAGTGCGCCTGCCCGTTCCGGTGAAAATCCGCCATCCTCATCATTGATCATGTCAGCCACTCTTCCATCTGCGTGAAGACTAACTGAAATACCGCCACCAAGATGTACTACTACTAACGTGCAGTCTTTATAGGCTTTATTATGTTCACGGGCATATTTCATGGCAATGGCCCGCATATTCAGGTTATGGCCCGTTCCTTTTCGCTCACATTCAGGTAAACCTGTTATTTTGACGCTAAGCAGCATCTCATCAACACTTACGCCATCATAAATATATGCCGGTATCCCTTTTAATTTTGCAATTTCATAAGCAATAATCGCTCCCAGATTGGATGCATGTTCATGCTCCGGTGCATACCTTAGCTGCCAAACCATGTCCTCATTTACTTCATATGCGCCAGCCTTCAAAGGAGGCAGCAGTCCTCCTCTTGCCACAATAGCAGTCAATTCATCCAGTAAAATTTTGTGTCTGCCAAGAGCTTCGATTATTAATTCCTTTCTAAACTCAAATTGATCGACAACAGAATCATACTTTGCAATCTGGTCAGCACTGTGGGAAATACTTTCAACAAATAACTGGTTTTCATCCTCATATACTGCAATTTTCGTAGAAGTCGACCCTGGATTAATAATCAGCAATTTTTCCATATACCTTCTCCTTACTGAACTGCCGCTGCCGAAATTACAATTGATAAATATTTTTCTTCAGCAGAAGAACCCCTTGAAGTTAAAACAATTGGGCATTTAGCACCGACAACAAATCCAGCCATTCTGGCTTTACAGGTGCATGTAAGCATCTTTCCCATGATATTAGCGGCATGAATATTAGGAGCTACCAATACATCTGCATCTCCCGCCACCTTACTATTATAGTCTTTAAAATCTGCTATTTCTTTGCTTACAGCACAATCATATGAAATTGGTCCTTCCACAATGCAATTTGCAATTTCACCTCTTAAATTCATTTCCTTCAGTTCATTTGCATCAACTGTTTCCGGCATCTTAGCATTCACTTTTTCCACACAAGCAAGAACGCCAACCTTAGGACAGTCATAGCCCATGGAAATCAGTGTCTCTACCGTATTTTCAATTATTGCCTTCTTCTGCTCCAGCGTAGGATATGTAACCATTCCGCCATCCACAGGCAGCAATAATTTATGATAATTTGGTATTTCAAACATCGTAAAGTGGGACATTACCCTTCCCATCCCCAGACCATGTTCCTTATTCACAACAGCCTTTAGGATAACGGCAGTATCCAGCTTTCCCTTCATCAAAAAGTCTGCTTTACCTTCCCTGACAAGCATTACTGCCAGCACTGCAGCCTTCTCAATTTCCGGTTCATCATAAATATTTTCGTCTGCAACCGTCTCCCCTAACTTACCTAAAATCGCCAAAATTACTTTTCTATCGCCAACTAAAACCGGATCGGCAATACCCTCTTTCCTAGCTGCCATAACAGCTTCCAAGGTATGTTCATCGGCTGCTGCGGCAACAGCCATTCTTTTCATGGCCGGGTATGCCTTCACCTTTGTAATTAACTGTTCAAAATTTGTAAATACCATAACTTTCATCCTCTCTAAGAACCATTTGTCAATATGTTCACTTCATTCAATTAATTAAGCGAGTCAGGGGACGGTTCTCCGACTCACACAGACTCACATGTCGAGTCACAACGATTTTTGCTGGATTTTTGCTGCGCATTTACAAGAATTTTTCTGTTTTCTGTTTATAAGAACAAAATTCAAAAATCGACTTATATATTTTTGTTATAGGTCCGACAAGTATAGCCGAGATAATTGTTCCTTCTCTTAATCCTTTTATAGTTCCAAAAGCGCATAACGAAATGATTACACCAATAATAACTAAACTAAAATCAAACATCACCTTTACATTTCCAAACTCTTTTCCTATTTTATTAGCAATAACTTTTACCACGCCTTCACCAGGATTTATAATTACATTGGCCACAACTTGCAAATATACCCCCAATGCCAAAATTGCACAGCCTACGATTAAAGCGAAGACTTGATCAATATAGGAATTCAGCCTTAAAAAAGAAAATACATACATTCCGAAGTCAGTAAAACATCCAAAAAATGGCCCTACTAAAACCTGGAGATATTGCTCCTTAGGAAACTCTTTCTTTAATATGATTATTTCTACAAGCAAACAAAAAATACTGAATAAAAATGTTAGTTCTCCAAATGTAAGCGGAATAATTAAACTTAATATATATGGAACACTTGAAATTGGAGAAGTTCCTAAATTCGCTCTCGTTATTAAACCTATTCCTAGCCCCATAAAAAATAATGCAATTAAAAATAGAACAATCCTAGTGATTAATGCTTTTGAAAAATTGACCACAATAAATTGCCTCCGAATAAGTACCTAAATTCATTTCAATCTTACAACTCTCTTAAAGTTTTTTAAAATACATTATTTGCATCGTCATTGTTAAAAATTGCAATATACTAGCTGATTTTGCAAAGTTATAGCTAACTAAAGAGGCTTAAATCAATGGATTTAAGCCTCTTTAGTAACTATAACAAATTAACTATAACAAATTTGTTATAGTTCCATAGATTCTGAAAGTGTCACCTGATTACGCTATCAGGAGGCACTTTCAGACGCAATTGATACTTACTCTGGTATCAATTCATTTAAACATCTTATGGCATTTAATGTTCTTGGATATCCTACATACGGCAATAATTGTGTAATTGTACTAAGCAAGGTGTCTTTACCGTTACCAACATTTACATTGCCTTGTATATGTCCCTTTAACTGTGGCTCACATCCGCCCAAAGCTAAAAGTATGGCAAAAGTTAAAAGCTCTCTTGTTTTTATATCCAGCCCATTTCTTGTATAGTAATCACCAAAGCAATTTGCTGATAAATACTTTTGAATGTGAATTTGATTTGCTGGTGATTCCTGATACATTTTATCAATCGTTTCGCCAAAAATTGCTTTTTGTACTGCTAAGCCTTTTTCATAGCGTGTCTCTGGTAAAGTCGTCGATTGACCTTCCAGCGGCAGTTTTATTCCCCGGCATTCAAGCACCTCATTTGTAGCATGGATAAAATCAAAAGCTTTGGCAATGCCGATATAGGGTACAGCTTGATATAGAATTTCCTTAACTTCAATGGGAACTACACCAACATTAAGAGCACCGCCGAGTATTACTTTATATTCGCTTAACGTTTGGCTTGCAATCAATGCCGCTAAAATAACCATTAACCTGGTCTTTGTGTCTAAATTCCCATAACTAATTACTTCATCAAACGCAAAGTTATCAAAAACTTCTATAAGCTCGGGATCTGTCATTTTTAGAGTTGATTTATGGTTAGGAAACAACTCCTCATGGGTTTTGTGTGCTGCTTCACTGATTCCCATTATGCATTCTCGCCCTCCTTAAATGAACAACAGTTATTTTCTAGTAGGAATAATACTGTTCTTTTCAAACTTTTCCATCACAGCTTTCAAATGTTTGGTAATTGGCAGGTGTTGCGGGCAAGCCAGCTCACACTGTTTACAATCAATGCATTCGCTAGCTTTTCCATGGCTAATAGCAATATTGTTGTAATATACCATCTGACTTGAGAAGCTGCTGGTAGTACGCATAATGCTGTTGTATAGTGCAAAATATTTAGGAATAGGAATGTTCTTTGGGCAGCCATGCGTACAATATTCACAGGCAGTACATTGTACGGCTGTATTGTCATTAATGATTTTAACGACCTTTTCAATAATATCGTATTCTTCATTATTCAAAGTCTTAAAATCGCTCATAAGAGCTATATTATCCTCTATCTGTTCAATACTGTTCATTCCGCTCAACACACAAAATACGCCCTGCTGGCTGGCTGCGAAACGAAGTGCCCAGCTTGCAATAGAAGCAGCAGCATTGTAAGCTTTCATCAATTGTTCGGCCTCTTTTGGTACATTTACAAGAGTTCCACCTTTGCAAGGTTCCATAGCAATAACTGGCTTATTGTACTTATTCGCAATTTCTAAACAACGACAGGCTTGAACATTTGGTTGTTCCCAATCGATATAGTTAATTTGCAATTGAACGAAATCCAATCGATCGCCATACTTTACTAAAATTTCATCTAATAGCTCTGGCATATCATGAAAAGACATACCGACAAATTTGATTTTTCCTTCGGATTTCTTTTTTGCTGCAAAATCAAAAGCGCCATACTTACAGCACTTTTCATAAACATTAGAGCCCATGTTATGTAATAGATAGTAGTCAAAGAAATCAACACCGCAGTTTTCAAGCTGTTCGTTAAAAATATGTTCCATGTCATCACGATCTTTTAAATCACGCAGCGGCAATTTAGTAGCTAATTGAAACGAACTTCTATGATGACGTTCTACCAAAGCCTTACGCATCGCTTCTTCCGCACGATAGCTATGATAAGTATAAGCTGTATCGAAGTAGGTAAATCCTTTTGCCAAAAAGGTATCCACTAGTTTATTTAAGGTTTCTGTATCAAATGACGCTTGATCATTTTGATCCAATAGTGGTAGTCTCATACAGCCAAAGCCTAATCTTTTTTCCATATTATTCATCTCCGTTTTATACTCTCTATATAGGGTTCCTTCAGAGACTAACACTTGGAGTTAAGTCTATGTCAAGTATTTTTTAGCATTCAGTATTAATACAATTGGCCTTCCTCAACTTTACCAAACTTCCATATTCCATAAGAAGTCAGCCAAATAAGCACAAATAACACCACTAAGATATAGCCTACCGCTCCAATATCCAGATTCTGTACCCATTTCCAAATATCATTTGTTAACCCTATTTTAGGAGCTATTACTTGCGCAAGCTCAATCGCCCCAATTAATAGCGCAGCAACAACTGACAAGCTAGTGACTGTAAGATTGTAATATACCTTACGCAGTGGTGCGCTAAAAGCCCATTTATAGGCCGTTGTCATAAATACTCCATCTACGGTGTCAAGAAAACTCATTCCAGCTGCAAATAAAATAGGAAGAGCAATAATACTGGTAATACCAATATCACTTTTAGCTACCCCTGCTGATATTGCCAATAAGGCAACCTCACTTGCCGTATCAAAGCCCAAGCCAAATAAAAATCCAATAGGATACACATGCCAGCTCTTGCTGACAAAATTAAACAGGGGATTTAAAAAACGAGCCATAAAGCCTATAAATATTAACTGCAACAATTAGATTTAATACCCCTATTAGAATCAAGAATACACCTGAAACAGTAGTCCCGATAATACCGCCTATATCTTTTAATTGAGGCATACTAGTTTCTGCCCACTGAGTTACGAAAACGGTAACCAATGTCATAAGGAATACAACTGTGGAATGTCCTAATGAAAAGTAGAATCCAACACCAACAGCATTCTTATTTTGCTGCACTAATTTACGTATGGTATTATCAATTGCTACAATATGATCTGCATCAAAAGCATGCCGTAATCCTAGCGTGTATGCTAAAAATCCTAAGCCCCAAAAAGTAGGACCGGATGTTGAAGATAGCAAACAGGCAATACCAATCAAATGCAGCAAAGCTACATTCACGCCAAAGCCTATCCAGTTGTACCTCGTATATTTCTTACTATCCATACGACACTCTCCAAAATCAGTGAATTATTTTTTCTTACATAACTAGCCCTATTTTCCTTACTGATTTGTTTTTAACATCATAATTTATTAATTATACTGGCAGTATAAGCGGCACCGAAACCATTATCGATATTAACTACACTGACACCGCTTGCGCAACTATTTAACATGGCTAAAAGAGCTGCCAATCCGCCAAAATTAGCTCCATATCCAACACTTGTAGGGACAGCAATAACAGGTTTATCGACAAGCCCTCCTATTACGCTGGCAAGTGCTCCTTCCATCCCTGCAACAACGATAACTACCTTGGCTCCTCGAATGATATCGATTTTAGCAAAAAGTCTATGGATACCGGCAACGCCCGCGTCCACAATCTTTTCCACACGATTGCCAAGAATAATTGCTGTTTCTGCAGCTTCTTCCACTACAGGCATATCAGAAGTTCCTGCGGAAACAATGGCAATATAACTCTCGGAAAGCTGTTCTTCTCTCTTGCGGATGGTGATTGTCCTTCCCAGAACGTTATATTGGGTATCAGCACAAATGTTTCTTACTGCTTCATACATTTTTTCGTTAGCGCAAGTTGCCAGGATATTATTATCTTTAGTCAGCATAAATTGTATGATGCCTTTTACCTGTTCCACTGTTTTTCCTTCGCAATAAATAATTTCCGGATATCCCACCCGTATTTCTCGATGATTATCAATCTTAGCAAATCCCAAATCCTTATACGGTAGATCTTCTATGATACCCATGGCTGCTTCGACTTCAATTTCGTTATTTTTAACTTTTTGCAGCAGATTTCTTATATCAGCCTTATTCATTATTTCCTCCTGGAATAACGCATTAACTTTCTATTGTCGCATTTCGTTTTTCAATTTAGGCATTTTGTTAGCCTGCTCACTTAATTCTAATTAGTAGACAGGCCGATTACAGTAGTCTCAGCTCACTGTAGCCGACCTGTCTATTAATTTTATTTCTATGAGCATCAACCTTTATGGTATCAACTTAAGCTTTTTTAGCCAGTTGGCAACATCTTTGTCAGCTTTATCAACACTGCCGCCTCTTATCGTTAAGCCGGATATCACCTTTGCATTCGGGCAAAGTTTTTTAATATCTCGCTCACTGCTTCCCATACCGCTGCCTTCATTTGTGCAATAGGGAACTATAGTCTTGCCTGAAAAATTATAGGACTCCAAAAACGTAAATACCGCCATCGGAAATGTTCCCCACCAGTTCGGATATCCAAGATAAATTACTTCATAGTCCGCTATATTATTTATTGTCTCCGCAAGCTCCGGTCTAGCATTTTCTTTCAGTTCTTTCTTTGCTACATTCGTTGTTTCTGTATAATCTTCCGGATATGATTTTACAGTTTTGATTTCGAACAGGTCACTTCCTATTAGTTGTTGTATTTTCTTTGCAATTACTTCGGTATTGCCAATTGGCAGGTTTACTATATTGCCGCCAACATAGTTATTTCCCTTACGTGAATAATATGCAATAAGACTCTTTGAGTTTGCCATTTTTCTGTTCCCCTTTCTCCTATTTCGATCCACCGAATACAGCAGACATTTCCATGTTAGCCAGCGCATCGTCCAGTTCTCTGACTTCCTCTGGCGTGAGCTCAATATCTGCCGCACCGGCATTTTCTGTTAGACGATGCAACTTGCGCGTTCCTGGGATTGGCACAATCCAAGGTTTCTTACAAATCATCCATGCCAAAGAAATTTGCGCCGGTGTGGCATTCCTCACCTCTGCCGTTTCATGGAGAAAATCGAGAAGCGGCTGGTTTTTCTCCATAGACTTCGCCGTAAACTGCGGCATTATAGCGCGATAATCACACTTATAGTCAAACTTCGAATTCTTATCGTATTTCCCTGTCAAAAAACCGTTGACCATCGGCGAGAAAGCAACAAAGCCTATATTGAGTTCTTCCAGTACTGGAAATAGAGGCTCATAGTGTCGCGCCATCATAGAATAGCGCTTTCCTTTCCTATCATAACATCTCCCGCAGATGACAGAAGAGAATAACGGCCTTGTCAGAAAAATCATAGCTTTCCATAAAAATATAGATCGGCATCGGTAAATCACTCCACCATATCGGCATATCCGAGAAAAATCACATCGTAATCCTGCACATTATTTACTTTAGTTGCAAGCTCTTGTTTTGCCACCGCTGTGCATTCACGATAATTCGTCGGATACTGTTTTACCGTCTTAATTTCAGAAAACATCTGCTCTCGTTGTCTCAGTAATCATATCAGCAACAATATGCGTATTGCCCTCAATACTGCTAATAACCGCCTGAGTCTTTGTTACACTTATACCGTCCATCCAAATCGCTCCTACGGCTGCACTAGCCAATTTCAGAATTCACGCCGTCAAATGTCGTTCATAAAACTTCCTCCAAACATATAAGTGAGTCTTGCTCCTTGAAATTCACTCTATCACTTGGAGTTAAGTCCAAGTCAAGTATTATTTTAGTAAGTTCTGTAAGTTGTTTACGCAATAAGGGGATATCTTTATAAGAAATGATGTGCGGCCTTTATTGCCACGATCGCGTTGCCTATAAGGTTAAAGGACTATCCTATACCTTTATATTTTTGTATGCGTTGTCTGCCGTCTGCTTGGAACCTTTTACAGTCTTATCTCGTTCCATGGGTCTTCCATGATTTTACCGTGGCAATTGACACATTATATTTAGCGGCAATATCTTTATATTTCATGTCAAGAATGTAATCATTAACAGCAAGCCCATACATTTCTGCCATCTACACCCGTCACCATCTCCATAATACTGAATGGATATACTTACCTGCCCAATTATGACAATAACTGTATTACAAAGTATGATTATTTGAAAAAATCGTGGGGTATCTATCTAAAATACGGCAGAATACGTATTACAAAAAGAATTGGCAACCTCCTCGAACCTTAAAATGATATAATAGCCTTGCCAAACATAAAGCTAATTCCGATATCTGGATATCGATAATTCCTATATATGACGACTAAATACATAATAAACAGAGACGCCTTATATTGCACATTTTAGTCATAAAGAAAGCGCCCTGTAGGACGCTCGTGAATCGGAAAAATACATCTAAAATCTCTTATACGGAAAGAACTTTTTCATCCGCCTTAAGAAGATTTGTAAGTTGACTTCACATTGGCTTTACATCAATTCCTAGCCTCTCTAAGATTCCTACTACGCCATACATCTGTGCACAAGCTATACAAGCAGTAACTTGAACCCCTGCCTCGATCATTTGGGAAACCCTTCCCTGAATTTCTTCGTCTGTGGCTAAAAGCTTCGCCGAAGGTCCCCATACAATTAAAGTTACCTCATCCCACCACCCACGGGTTTTAGAATTATATGTATACATAAATGCCATACTCAAGGCCACTTCTTTATCTCCACTCTTCCATAAAACATAAAGTTCATTGGTTTCCTTTTCCATAAAACATCCTCCTATTACCATTTTTATACATCGTTCGGCAAAAGGAATTTGTTTCCTGCAAGCAGGCACGGCAAACAGTATGCGCTCTTATTATGTTTGCCGCATTTAATGGACAAGATATCATATGCGAATTATTACATAGAAAGACCGCCCCTCGGACGGTTACATATAAAATCATGCCTTTTATTATTTTTAAATATACCCAGCAAACTCTTTAATACTTAGAAGAATGACAACAAGAATACATTCTCGAATTAGCAGTTGAGGATAAAATTTTATATAAGAATCCATGTAGTAAAATGCAGCTACCTAAGATAATCCCGCCTGTAATTCGTATTCTTAATGAAGAAGCAGCGCCCTGTCCATTTTTTCGTAATATCCAGCATTGCTAGATATAGCATTTTTAACAAACTAACACCAGGAGGCGGGTCGGAAAAACCGATTTTGCTTTCGACCTTACGAGCTGCCGGTTAAAGCTTTCTCGATCTCATTCGTAGTATAAATCAAGTTTCTGACTTCTTGCGGATATTTAAAATAGGTGGATAATGTCGCCCAGTTAGCTCGCCAGGACACCGCGATCTTCGGATATTTTTTGTTCTATTTTCATCAAAAGAATTAAGTTGATATAATGCCGTCTGCGCATCAACGACGGCGTAGATCTTTTTCAAATCAGCCATCAGTTCTTTAATATCCCTGTAGGAGACAAATCTAGTCGAATTGCGGATTTGACGGATTACGCACTGCTGACATGGATAAGATTTCGCCTTCCAGTCCATTTTCAAGGACCGAGCTTACCATTTCCTTGAACAATGTTCTCTTCGTTACGGAGTAATTTTTCCTTTCCCATAAAATACCTCCAAGCTTGTGATTTTATTTTACATCATTTGGAGGTTTATACGAAATCCGTAGCAGGCTCAAATTGGGATATTTTAGATACAACAACTACAAATCAGCGCATCATTTATGCCGAATACCATATTCCTTTAATTTTCTATAAATTGTGGACTTGCTAATACCTAACAAACATGCGGCCAGAATTGCATTGCCCTCAGCCTTGGATAGGGCTTGGGAAATAGCGTTTTTTTCTATAGTCGTCAACGATGGAAATCCGTCCATTTTGACGTCTATATTCTTATTATAGTTAAATTCAACTGGTGGCTCAAAATCAAACTTAAGCAAAATATCTTCCGGCAGATCTGCCGGTTCAATAAAATCTAGCCGTCCGTTAATAACAGCGTAAGCCATGGCATTTTCCAACTCTCTCACATTACCCGGCCATTCATATTTCCTAAACATCTCTAATACTGTCAAGCTTATGTTAGGAGTCTTTTTCCCCATTCTTTTGCTATATTTCTTAATAAAGTAATTGGCTAGAATTTCACTGTCCCCATTTCTTTCACGCAATGGAGGAATAGAGATGGCTAAAACTGAAAGCCGATAATATAGGTCCTCTCGAAACAGCTTTTCTTTTACCATTTTCCTAAGGTTTTGGTTGGTGGCAGCGATTACTCGGAAATTAACCTTTTTGTATTGTTTACCACCGATGCGCATAACGTGCTTGTCTTCCAATACACGAAGTAATACTCCCTGCAATTCAAGGGGCATGTCACCGATTTCATCAAGAAAAAGCGTTCCGCCTTCGGCCAACTCTATCTTGCCAGGCCTCCCACTACGATCTGCACCCGTAAAGCTTCCACCTTCATACCCAAATAATTCGCTTTCAACAAGTTCTCGCGGTAAAGCCGCGCAATTTACAGCTATAAATGGTCCACTTGCATTATACTGGTTGTGGATTGCCTGAGCGAAAAGTTCCTTCCCGGTTCCGCTTTCACCTATTAATAGTATGTTCTCAGACGTTTTTGCATAAAATTGAGCTTTGATCAATGCCTTGTTAAATACATCGCTTTTACCAATAATATCTCTGAAGAAAAACCGAGCCACTGCACCAGCCCGATTAGTTGTTATAACATTTACCTTTCCAGCAGGGTTAATAGTCAGCAAGGCCACATCTAACTCCAGTGTATCTTTATCCATGATAGATTGAATATTTATTATATACCGCTCGTCCTCTTGATCGCGATTAATGGTTTCTTCGATTGTCACTGACTCTCCCTTTTCAACCAATGCCATAACTCGTGAATCATCTCTCAAAAATTCTCGAATACACTTTTGTCCTACTTGATCAGGCTTTAATTTAAATATACGGCGTCCTTCTTCATTGCTATACATGATAGTGCCTCTTCTATCAATAGTAATTATGCCTTCGTCTATCAAGGCTAACGTGGCTTCTAGTGTTTCATTCGCCATTTTAAGAGTGCTGAAACTTTTTTGTAGTTTAAGTTGCGATTCAACCGCTGTACTGATTGCTGTTATTAATCCCAGGGTGTTTGAACATAGTTTCTGATAATTATCCTTCCAGGGCTCGTCGATCATCACTTGGGCTAAAACAAGAGTAGCGATAACCTTCCCATCATATCCTAGTATCGGTGCAGCTGAAGCAACGACATTTTTTAATGCCTGGCTGTAGTTTTCAGCCCCTATTAGTTGAACCGGATGTTGGTACAATATACTAAGTGAATGAGCCGTGGTTCCGACGGTTTTTTCATCCCAGAGCATTCCTACTAAAGGATTATCATCTGTTTGCATAGACAGACATTCACCTTCATGCAGCAAAAATACACCTTTATTATTGGTCAAGTACAATCCATATCCAGTTGAGATGGCCAGATTTTTAAAAGTATTTACTAGCGGCTTGGTAATATCTATTAGCAGTCGGTTTTCTTCTAAAACTATTGAAAATTCATCGGGTTTTAGCCGGTGGCCCAAAAATGATTGATACGGGTTAAGTCCCATTTTACGGCATCTAAGTAAGGAAGTAGCTACACATGGATTCATATAGGAGCAGTCGCGCGGATCATAGTTTTTATCTTCCAAGAATCTTTTCTTGCTTTCCTGTATGGCTTTCCATCGTTCCTGGGTCATTACATATTTTTCGATACCAAAAGTGCCTTTATTAGCTGGACTCGGTTGTTTTGTTTTCACCACGAATCCTCCTGACCGCACCATAAGGTACTTATTCTCGTAAAATGAAACAACATTAAGCAAATATGCTTCTATCATCGTAATTTGCAACGAAGTTTCGTTTTTCTGAAAATACTTTAAGGCTGAAAAATATTTATTTCAGCTTTTGTACAGCTTAGCAATTTGCCGTTAATCTTGCTCTCATCTATATTAATATTTCTGTAAAAGTCTGCTGTGGATTAGGCGTAATAAAACCGGTTGGACAAATATGACTGCAAGCCCGACAGTTTCCGCAAGAAGCGTTATCGTCTTGTCCTCGAACCAGACTAATACATAGTTTTTTACCTCTTCGTAAATAAGTCAAGCGATTCTTGCCTACTTTACTGCAAATCTTGATGCATAGTCCACACAAGACACATCCGTCGCTCCAATTATCGGCCAGTTTTTTTATGCTCCCTTCTAACCATTCATCTTCTTGGCTTTGCATCTCGTCTTGTATCTGTTTGGCCAGTAGTTCCTCAACTCTAATATTATTGAACGGCCTGTGACGCAATAGAACTTTCGCAGCCCAATTTCGTAGTAATTTTAAGCGGGGGGTGGCTGTCTTTATTATAAGACCATCTTTAACAGGCAACAAGCAGGCGTGCCTGGGCTCCCAGGAGTTTGTATTCCAGACTTCCACCATGCACATTCCGCAGTTGCCACTTCCCCCCAGCGCTTGGTGATAGCATAAAGCTGGTATATCTATATCATGCTCTTGTAAAGCCTGTAATACAATAATTGTTGGGGTTACAGCCAGACTATTTCCATCAACTATGATTTCTATCATCTTTTCCATGCAATTCCTCCGAAACTATCCGGATCCTGTCAAAAGGGCAAGCCTCATAACATGCCCAGCACTTGATACAAAGTTTTGAATCAACGACCAGTCGCTCATTCTTGTCTGTCCGCCTTTTTACAGCACCACTAGGGCAAACACTGTGGCACGCATGGCATTCCCTGCAAGGCAGTACAATTTCAAAATTTATTAGAGGCTTACAGAATACAGCTGGGCATTTGCCATTAACATGTGCCTCGTATTCGTCTCTGAAATAAGTTAAAGTCGTTGTCACCGGGGTTGCTGCGGTCTTCCCAAAGCCGCAAAGAGATATTGAGGAAATAGCTTTACTTAATGCTTCTATCTCTGTCAATATGCTTGGATATCCCTTCCCACTAGTTAAGGTCAAAAGCCGGGCTTCTAATTCCAGTAAGCCCCCGCGACAAATGCTGCATTTGCCGCAGGATTCGCTAGCCATAAAGTTGACCATATGCCTGGCTATATCAACCATGCAGCGTTTTTTATTCAGGGTAACCAATCCGCCTGAACCAATAATGGCTCCAGCCGACTCAACTGTTTCATAATCCAGGCTAAAATCTTTATATGGAACTATACCACCTGACGGTCCCCCAATCTGTAAAGCTTTAATTGATTCTTTGTCTCCAGCCCCGATTTTTTCTATCAATACCTTGGTACTAGTGCCTAAAGGCACCTCAATAAACCCCATGCGCTTAATATCTCCGGCTAGACAGAATATTTTCGTACCCGGGCTTTTGGGTGTACCAAGTTCTCGATAGGCTTCAGCCCCGTTAAGTATAATCCAGGGGATATTGGCTAGAGTTTCAATATTATTTATTACCGTAGGATGATTTTGGAAGCCCTGCCTGACTGGGTAAGGGGGACGAAGCTGCGGTTCCCCACGCTTACCACCCATTATCTGCAGCATAGCGGTCTCTTCACCGCATATAAAAGCACCACCACTTTCCACCAGGGTAATGTCGAAGCTAAAACTTGAACCCAGAACGTTGTTTCCTAAAAATCCAACTTTATGAGCACAATTTATCGCTTTTTTCAATGCATGCACGGCCATCGGATATTCATGTCGTACGTATATATAGCCCTGAGATGCTCCTATTGCCAGGGCGGTAATCATCATACCTTCCAAAACACTAAAAGGATCACTTTCTAAAAGGACACGGTCCATATAAGCACCCGGATCTCCCTCATCAGCATTGGCAATTACATAGCGTACCAGATCAGCATTCTCATAAGCAATATTCATTTTATCACCGGTGGGAAATCCTGCTCCACCCCGGCCACGCAGTCCAGAAGTTCTTATTATATCTATGATCTGTTTTCTTTTTAATCTGAAAAGGGCTTTCTCCAAGGCCCCAAAGCCGCCCATGGCGGCAAATTCAGCTATATTTTCTGGATCAATCAGACCACACCGGCCGCTTATGCGTCGCACTTGAGGCTGAAAAAAGTCACGAAAACCTGAGTTTTGTACTTTTATTAGCTCCATATCTTGAATTCCACGTAAGATTCCTGTTTTACTTTCCTGGGTTATAGCCCACAGAAAAGGCAGTGTTTTAGTACCGGGCTTTTCCTCGGCAGTTTTTATGATATGCCAAAAAATACTCATGTCTACATTTCCATAAAAGTAATGTTTTCCCTCAGGTGTTCTGATATGAACCAGAGGCTCCGCATAGCAGGCCCCTATGCATCCTACCTTAAAGACACGAACCGCCCCGCACCAGTCCCGTTTTTCTAAGTTATTATAGATATCCATAGCTCCCGCAGCTCTCCCACATGTAGCTACTCCCACATTGATACGAGACTGGTTACTACAGAGAGTTATTTTCCCTTCCGCGATCAGGCTTTCCAGTGAAACGTTCACAGGAAAGTCCGGCACCTTGTACGTCGCCAATCCTATCGGGTTTTTTTTTGATTCTAAGCCGGATTTACATACCTGATACTTATGTACAGATGGGCCCTTCAATTCCGAACGACTTATCATTCTTTTCTTCTCAAACTTTCAAGTATAAGAGGCACTTGGTGGGATTTTATTTTTCCGCTTATTTCCCCATCTACCACTATCAGCGGGGCCCGGCTACAAGCGCCAACGCAATAAACGTGTTCTAGAGTTACAAGGCCGTCAGAAGAGGTATCAATATTGTCCTTAAGCTTTAGTTCATCTACCAGACGATCATTTATTAAGGGCGCCCCCTTTGCATAGCAGGCAGTCCCATAACATACCGAAATTCTATGTTTACCGGCTGGATAAGTACGAAAGGAATTAAAAAAGCTCACCAGTCCCTGTAACTGCGATACAGGAACTTCGGCCTTCTCAGCTAATTCAGCTAACCGATTGCGCGAAATGTAGCCCTGCTCTTCCTGGATTAGATGAAGCATATTTATCAGCAGTTTATCGTTCCTCGATAATTTCTCCCATGCCGCCAGCTTTTCAGTCATTATCTTTCTCTCCTTTATGAACTAAAGCGCTTTTCTAACCTAAACAAGGGCCACCTCAATTATTGAGGTAACCCTGTTCAATTATTCAATTATCTAAGAAACTTGTTTTAAGGAATAAACAATACTTGTCTGGCTTTGTTATTTAGTTTAACAGCTAATTCTTCTACCGGTCCATATTCAATTACAGATGCTTGGCAATGTTGTACGCAATTCGGTTTTTTCCCGCTAGCCACCCGGTCTCCGCACAAGTTACACAATTGAGTGGGAACGGGAACATAAGTCAATTCCCATTTATCGTCAACCTCGTTTAGTTTAAAAGGGCCATTTTTTGCTAGTTTAATACCGAACTTGCCTGCGGGAAGATTCAATTCTTTTTTGCAAGCAGCTTCACAGCTATGGCAACCAGTACAAAACTCATAGTCTATTAACAAGCCGTTACGTGACATGCGTTATCTACCTCCATTATTTAAGCTTTGTAAACCTTACAAATAGTGTTCTTTAAAGGAGCACCGTAGCCTGTCGGCCCAGTTGTGCACTGTGTTGTAAGAATATTGATGTTAGATTCGAATGCTCCAAAAAGAGTAGGTTCTGCAGCTTCTTTTTCAGGAAACCACCAAGCATGTTCGCCATGAACAACCCTGGGGTCAATGCCGGGATCAAGTACCGCCACCTGTTTAACTTTCCCTAGGTTATTTTCGATCCATACCCAATCTCCGTCCTTAATATCAAGTTTTTCAGCAGTTTCAGGATTTATGGTAAGTCTGGGATTAGGGTGGAACTCACGTAAGGTAGCACTCTGACGATGTTCAGAATGGAAAAATTCCCATGGGCGACTTCCAGCAGTTAAAATCAGAGGATATTCTTTCATTAATTGCGGTGTCGATATTGGGCTGTATGGCGGCTCCATATGGGAAGGCAGTGGATCCAATCCCCATTCATCGAAGATGTCCTGATAAAGATTGACCAAGCCGGTATCAGTATTGAAACCGGGTTCCCCATCCTCGCGAAGCAATCCTTTTTCATACTTTTTGTAGTGAACTTCCGGCCACATCATAACCTTTGCCTCGAGTTCTTTGTAAGTGACACCGGCTGGTTTTAATGCCCAGTCTATCATATCTTCAACAGTATCCCAGGGAAATTGCTCTGGATTCAGGCGCTTGCCGAGATCCAAGCAGATTTCTTCATCGGTCTTGCAATCTTCATATTGAAGAATCTTAGAAATCGATCTTAAGGGGGTCCACCATGTCCTTAGGGAGCTGCGTTCTATGCTCATGGCAGCTGGCAAAACCAAGTCAGCAAATGCTACCGCAGATGGTGTTAACACCGGGTCAACGCATACAACGAAAGGAACTTTCTTCATCGCTTTGTAAACACGTTTTGCCTCCGATGCGGTGCATATGAAAAGGTTGGTAGACTCAAACCAGTACATCTGAACGGGATATGGCCTACCAGTTTCAATAGCCTCTAAAACCGAATCGCCACGGGCGGTTGCACAAAGACCATATTTAAACAACGGATATTTATCTGTACCAATGCGCTTCGCACGCATTTCAGGCGACAATTCACCATAGCCCCAGTCGGATGACACATGGGCAAGACGGTCAACGCCGAAGGCAGTACGAATAAGATGCTGTCCGCCAGGCACATCAAGATTGCCGGTAATCGCAACCAGTGCGCAAATGCCGTTTGCAACAGAAACTCCCGCTCTCTGGGTGTCTACGGCCAATCCCCACTGCACCGAGGCCGGTTTTGCTTTTGCAAAAAAACGAGCTGCCTCTCTAATTTTTTCGGCGGGAACCCAACTAATTTCTTCAGCTTTTTCCGGCGAGTATTCTTTAACCCTTTCCGCCAGTTTATCCAATCCATAGGTCCACTTATCTACGAAGTCTTTGTCATAGAGTCCTTCTTCAATGATTACATTAAGCATAGCGAGCACAACGGTCGCATCAGTACCGGGGCGCAGTTGCAGCCAATAATCAGCTCTTGAAGCAAACCAGGTCAGATATGGATCTACCACAATGAGTTTGGTTCCCATCTTCATCATGTCTACGATCCAGTGACCCAGAAACCCGTCGCCGTTACTAATTATCGGATTGTTGCCCCATATTATTATACATTCCGGACGCTTCCACTCGGGATTTGCATAACGGCGTTCATCCAGTTGTGATGCATCAACAATAAAGAAGTCTCCGATCATAGTTCCCATAGCCGCTGCACGTGGCAGGTAACATGAATCACCAGCCAGAAATCCCATCGAGAAGTTGGGACTCTTAAACGCGGAATATGTGAGTTTGGGCACGATTGACCATGTATTTCGTCCAGTTCCAATGGCGGTTACAATAGATTCCGGTCCGTAATCTCTCCATATGTTCCGAACATTTTTTTCAATAATATCGTAGGCTTCATCCCAGGTTACACGTTCCCATTTATTTTCTCCACGTTCACCAATGCGCTTCATCGGCCATTTAACTCGATTTGGGTCATTAACTAGTTCAGGCTGATTCAAGCAGCGCATGCACAACCTGCCAAAATTATATTGACTCTCGGGATCTCCTTCAACCTTAACCAACTTATTTCCTTTCGTATAATAAAGGACTGAGCAACCATCATGACAACCAGGAGCTGTCCACGAGCATGTACGGGTAACAGTTAAGTCGCCTTCTTGCCATTGCACTTTTCCGCTGTTACCCTGTGCTTTTTTGTCATCAGACACAGGTGCATTCCTCCTAACATTAATACCCTCTGAAAAAATTCCGATTAGATAAAGGCTTAATCGCCAATTAGGATCGAAGGCGCGTTTGATCTTATCATTGAAGTCATTATGACCAGTTTCAAATATTTCTTTGTTAAAGATAAGCTTTCCAGTGAACGTTGCTATCCGTTCTTAGGAACGGGCGTGCCACACCGGCGGCATTTTTCCAACTTCGGTGGGTTAAACATCCCACATGATGGGCACTTTACGTTTTTAGAAGCATAGTCACTAAAACTATAGTTCGTAAATTTGTTTGTGTTGTCTTTATTCATATCAAACTTCTCGTTTTCACCCACAGTCAATCACCTCCCCATAGATTTATATAGCCATCCCTGTTAACAGAAACCAGAGTTAAATTTTTCACTATTCGGTCAATAAAACCTACGGCGGGTTTCTGCGCACTACTTACAATCACCATCCTTTCACCACACACAAGATTTCCATGACGTTTTCTTAATATTGCAATACCTGTGCCAAGTTCTTATATTGGAATAAAAAATGCACAGAACCTTTTATTAATGAATTTTTCATGCCATATATAGGGCGAAATAAAATGCTTTTAAGCTCTAGCCTTATCTAATTGGGAATTGTTTGGAAAACTAAATTCAAAAAGGGAATGAAAAAATACAACAATTAATTATTGCAAGAAATTTAGCACATGGGCTATAGAAATCTGTATTTTTTTTCTTAGCTTACTTTCGCTTAGCCGGATCTCCGGAACCGGGCTTTCCATTGAAACCACAATTTATGCATACTTTGTTGGTTTCCGACTGGGTAACGCCACATTCTGGACAGGTTATCATCTTGGGAACTTCAGTCCCGCATTTACGGCATTTCTCAAGAGTCGGTGGATTAAACATCCCACATGACGGACACTTAACATTTTTTGCAGCTCCTGGTGGTCTAAAACACATGGTATTACCTCCATTAACACTCGTTTTTTTCGTTCAAATAACGATTGAACCAAATGAAACAACTTTATAACGTTGTCCTTGATAAATTTGCATAGAATGAACTGGCAAATCACCGTCAATCTTCTAATGTCATAATTTACCCTAGCATGCCTATCCCTCCTTAGCATAAATCGTACTTGCTCAAATCCCCACATCATCAGCAACCAACTTCTGAAGCCGACAAGGCAAATGCCAGTAAGAATAAAACCATAGTTTTCTTAATGGCGCCCAACCAGTTGCTTCTGTTCTCACATCTAAAGCAATAAACATGCCACCAATATAAATAAAAGAAATAAAGGAATGGCCTAAAAAAACAGCTTGCCTATAGAACCCGGAGTTTTAAAACGGGAATTACGCGGGAAATAATAATCTCAAAGTGATTACATTCCCCACAATCAACGCTGAATAAATACGGATTGAGTACTTTCGGTCAAGCAACTCTTTTTGCTACCTTCCCTGACGGCACGCCACAACACTTTCTCATCAGTAACTACCACTCCAGCCAAGGTGTCTACCCCATAACGAAATAGAACTGGGGAAAGTGGTACACTAGCTCCTACCAGTATTATCCTAGCCTTATGAGCCTGTTGAATGAAATTAATGGTTGTTTTGTATAAGAAAGTCGTTCCGGTAATAATAACATAATCTTGAAATGGAAGAATAGTGTGGCTAACTTTCTCGGAATAACTGTTATCATGTGGCTCTCTTTCGATAATAGAAAGCTGACATATTTCTCCTAACGGATCTAACATAGGAAAATACCCAACGGTTGCTACTCTCTTTCCTGCAAAGTTTGATAAGAAGTGATTAAACCCATTGGGACTCTCTGGATCAGTTATATCTTCGACATTCTTAAGGTGATTTAGAGCCGAGTTAATTGCAGCCATTCCCAGCGAGGCATGCATAAAATCCCCTGATTTCACATAGGTGGCCAGTTCTTTTAGCGGCATGCCATTAATACTCCTAAGTTCTTCTTCACACTCACCTCCTTCAAGCGTTTTAGCCATGCCAGTTCCCTTTTCTGAGCGGACCAAAGTCCAATGCAAACCCACTAAACAATCTAACACTGACAAATCTTCTGGAACATTTGCAATCAATTCTCCATAAATTTTGTCTGTACTGTCCATCCTTTTTGAGCATTGGTTTTTGTTCCTTAATATCATCTAGATTTTCCCCTTCCTCAGTAGCTATCACTTTTTTGTTTATTCAATATCTATATTGTTTTCGCCCCCCCTTATAAGCACTGTAATTCTGAAAGTTATGGACTATGGCTACTATAATAAAAGCACACACCAAAAATCATTAAATAAACGGAGGTGTAAATAATCACCATTTATTCCTGGCAAAGAGCCGAAAACCTAAAAAATAACAACTAAAGAACTTAAGCCTAGCGAAAGTGCTGAAGAAGGCTTCAAACGGTTTGAAGAAGAAAAGCTTAATTACACGAAGCCACCGATATGCTCATCCCCCTATCTGGTACATCTTTCGTCTATTATCGGCGCCCCAGCCTTCATCCATATGATGGCGATTTGGCTTCTCCCTGATCGCCTTGCAAAACATTTCGGCCAATTTATCGTCGTTAACACGATTGTGCAAAGCCAGCTTGAGATTAATTTCCTGTTTGCCGAACAGACAGCTCCGAAGCTTACCGTCGGCGGTAAGACGGATACGATTGCATTGACCGCAGAAATGATTGCTCATCGCACTTATGAAGCCAACTGTGCCGATCCCATCCTTGATTGCAAAATATCTAGCCGGGCCATTCCCGCTTACCATAGCCGCGTTATGCAATTCGTATTTCTGCTCGATCGTCTTTTTAATTTCCGTTTCAGTGAAGACCTGGTCGGTTTTGAAAAATGGCAGATCACCAATCGGCATAAACTCAATAAACCGCACGTGTAGCGGCATGGTTTTTGTCATTTTGACGAAATCTATGATTTCGTTGTCATTGATACCTTTCATAACCACCGTGTTAATTTTTATCGGAGCCATCCCCATGTCCAACGCCTTGTCAATCGAACGGAACACTCGGTTAATGTCACCTCGACTGGTAATATAACGAAAAGTTTCCTGATTAAGGCTGTCGAGACTGAAGTTAACCCTATTCAGCCCGGCTCTCCTCAATTCATCCGCCATGTCAGCGAACAGAATCCCGTTCGTTGTCATCGCAATGTCGTCAATTTGCGGGATGCGGGCAATGTCAGCAATCAAATTAGTGATATTTTTACAAACAAGCGGCTCCCCTCCTGTCAACCTGACTTTTCTGACCCCAATCTGAGTGGCCACTCGAACCAGATGCTCGATCTCCTCAAATCTCAAGATGCCGTCATGACCATGGTCCTCAACCCCTTCTTCAGGCATGCAGTACTTGCAACGCAAATTGCACCTATTGGTGACAGAAACCCGTAGATAATTGATATTCCTGGCATAATTGTCAAACACAGCGCATTTCCTCCTTCCTCGTCTGAGATTCGGACGAAATCAGCCCGGTGCAAAAAAATTTCGTATAGAGAGCCTTATTCCCTATTAAGCCATCTGGCCTTTTCCTGCCAACGACTTTCCAACGTTGCAGCCAATTCGACAATTTCCTTCCTTGACGGCTCATCCCGTTCTTCTCCCGGCAGAGCAGCTCGGACCGCCGCTCTCAGGAAGTCGACTCGGAAAAAGATCCCACCGAAGAGAATCAGCGCAGAGGACAAGGACAACGAGTATTCAGACGAAAATAACAGATTGATGATAACTGGGACAACCGTTCCCAGGGTAATCACCCCCACCCAGAAAGACCGGCTTAAATCGCCTCGCCATAATTTATCCGCGCCTTGTCGCGCCTCTTCGGCCGATGATAGCCTCATGCCCAATACATAGCCCGGCACGGTGATAGCCTGGGCAATCAGCAGAGCAACCGATAGGTCTTTGATTGCCAATGTGTAGGCCTGCCCATCATAACCCAGAATTATCATGAGCAGTATCAATGCCGCCATCCCCGTAGCAGCCCCGTTGATCAAAAACAGACACGTCAAGCCACCGCCGTTCCAAAAGGCCCGGCCCTTGGCCTCACCCAGCTCGATTCCTGCATAGGAAACGTAGAGCAGTCCGGTAAGAATCGCCAAACAGGCAACAATCATTTTTAGCCAAACAAGCCCTACCCAAGGAATGAAGTTGAAGAAAAACGACGCGTATACTAACACCAATGGTATATATAAGCTTTGTATTACTCCTCCGAAACTCAAAATAGAAGCAAATGGACGGGCAATAATTAAATATCCTTTGGTTTTATGAGTTAACTCTAACATCAGCAACATCGCGCCTACAGAAGACATTGCAAATGACACGAGACTCACCCAGCCGTTAATCTGTGCAGAAATTTGGTTTCCCAGCATATCCGTCACCGCTACTATAATAAACATTGATGTTCCCATCGCAGCCAGAAAAAGGTACCATGCAGGCAGACTTCCCCAATGTTCCTGCTGTTTTTCCATATTAGTTCCTCCTAAGGCATAATATAGTAAACCGATGGTTTTGTCCCCAGATGATGATACAGCGGTTGGGCGTTTTGTTTGTGGATCTGTTTCACGATTTCGCTCTCTGGGTCATCAAGATCGCCAACTAATCTCGCCTGCAGTTGGCAGGTTTCCACGCACCGGGTAACTCGGCCCTCGTCAAGACGTTCACAGCACATGGTGCACTTTTCGACAACTCCTTTTTCGTCGTTTAATTGCCGGACACCGTAAGGGCAAACCAGCATACAGAATAAACAGCCGACGCATTTTTCCGGGTCGATTGCGACAATGCCGTCAACGCGATGATGACTGGCGCCGGTGGGGCAGCCGTCCACGCAAGGCGCATCTTCACAATGCATGCAGCCGACTGTAATGTTGTAGGAAGTCAGGTTCGGGTAGCGACCATGCGGTCCAACTTTGGCAACCTTGCAATATTTGAGGTCCGATGGTAGCGCATTTTCGTTCTGACAGGCGATGGTACACGCTTGACAACCCACGCACTTTTTCAAATTAATCAGAAGTCCCCAGTGCATCAGGCGTCCTCCTCTACTTTTGAAATCCGGCACATGATGCCCCTTGAACAAAAACTGCCGCAAAGCTCGTCACAGGTATCCGGATCGTCATCTACGCATACGTTGATGTTAGAGTCGAATACCCCCATTAGACTAGGTTCGGTTACTTCTTTTTCCGGAAACCACCAACCACGTTCCGCTTGGATGACATCCGGCGCTACTGCCGGGCTAATGAAAGCAGTCTGTTTTACTTTTCCGGTTGGAGTTTCGATCCAGATCCATTCGCCTTCCTCTATTTTGAATTTTTCTGCTAGGGCCGGATTGATGGTAACCCGTGGATAAGGACGTAATAGTCTAATTCTTGTTATTTCCTTGTGCTCGGAATGGAAGAATGGCATGAATCCGCCACCGGCGACAAGGGTCATAGGATACTGTTCCGCTATTTCAGGCTTGGTTTCTGGGCTAAACGGCCGCTCAACATAGTGAGGCAAGGGATCATAGCCGAGCTGTTCAAATAGGGAAATTTTAAGCTCGATCTTGCCTGATAGAGTAGCACCCCCCCTTGTCTGGTACTTGCGATATTCCCTGTCAGCAAAGTGCATACGGTAATACTGAACGAATTCTTCGTAACTGTCCACACCAAGATCAATCGGGTCGAGACGATATTTGAACATGTCTTCATCAGTCTCCCACGGCCAGTACTCAACCTGCCCCATCCTATATCCCAATTCTTTCCAAAAGTCAAAATCAGTTTTGCGCTCATACAAGGGTTCAATTGCCCTTTCGGAAGCAATCAGCCAGTCGGAAACACCGTAAGTGGTGGTCATAACCGGTCTTTCCAGCCAAGAGGCAACCGGTAGTACATAGTCAGCCAGCATTGCCGAAGGCGTCATCCAGTACTCCATTACAACAAGTAAGTCAAGGTTTTTTAAGGCTTTGTAGACCAGCTTGGAGTTGGCGTAAGATACTAAGGGGTTATTGGCCAGTACGATGCAGGCTTTTACCGGATATGGTTTTCCCGTAGCCATTGCTCGGAAAACTCTAGAGGGGTTAGCTTCACAAAACCATTCCGCCGGTATGCTTTTGCCCCATACCCGAAGCATGTTTTCGGTCAAAAGTTTGTAGCCAGGCCAAGAGTTCAGCTTGAACTTTTCTGAGCCCAACTGCTTATTACGCTGCACTTCGGGCAACATCTCGTTCAGTTCCATTTCCCAGTCGGTAACGAAAGTGGGATGGGGGCCGGGCATGACATCTCCGCCGGGAACGTCAAGATTACCGCAGATAATCCTCAAGGCTACCCGAGCCTGTGCCGAAGCAGTACTGCCTTTACCCAGTTGGTCAGTAGCAACTCCCCACTGGATGCAGGCCGGTTTACTCATGGCGTATATTCTGGCGCTTTCGGCGATTAATTCTGGCGAAATGCCGGTTTTTTCGGCGGCCCACTCCGGGGTATATTCCTGTACCCGATCACTCAGTTCATCAAAACCGACTGTCCACTCGGCAACAAACTTATAATCGAATAAGCCCTCGTTTATGATGACATTCAACCATGCTAGAGCCAGAGCGTTATCTGAGCCTGGCTTGATCGGAAGCCACAGCTCCGCCTTTGACGCGGTTTCGCTGTAAATAGGATCGATGACGATAATTTTTGTACCATTAGCCTTGGCCTGCAATAGTCCGCGCATTTCAGGCAGATAAGAAGATCCGGGATTGTGCCCCCATACGACGACACACCTTGCTCCCGCTATTTCCGGGTCAAAAGCAGCCCAGCCGTAGGATGCCGACTCGGTCAGAAAGTTTGGAATCCAGCACACCGGAGCGGTATGAACGACGTTAGGACTTCCTATGAGATTAAAGAACCGTCTCCTGGCAAAATCGTCTGTCCGGTTGGTTCCCCCTGTGGTAGCGATGGTCTCAGCACCATACTCTTCTTTCAAAACGGCTAGACGAGCTGCAATATCGTCCAACGCTTCTTTCCAAGACACTCGCTTGAACTGACCCGCCCCACGTTTTCCGACCTGTTTCAGTGGGTAGTTGATCCGGTTCGGATGATTGAGATGATCTAGCGCTGAAGCGCCCCGAGGGCACTGCGCTCCGAGGTTGAATGGATGCTCCGGATCACCTACCAATTTTGTTACCACTCCGTCTTCAACAGTTGCCAGCATACCGCAGTTCATATGGCAGAAATGGCAAGCTGTTTTTTTAGTTCACTCATGCTTTAGCCCCCAATTTATCCAGTATCTCTTTTCACTTGAAATCAGTTGGATTACTTTTTCCGGGCACCGGCCGACACATGTATAGCACACAACATGGCAGTACGGTATCGAAACATAAGTGCTTCAACTCGCCGGCAATATATATGCTGCACCTAGCTGCCGTGAGGGCATGACAATACTGTAAAGGAACCGGATGCACCATCATGGCCGGCGATTGTCCAATCTCATAAAAAAGAGGGCGAGTAGTTATACATCTACTGCATGCTAAACAATTGCTTAATACCAGTTCTAAAATGCAATTTTCAACCACTACTAGTTACCTACTCATTTTATTTGACTCATTAGCGTACTGGCGGAAAAGACGAACTTACCAAACCATATTTGTCAAATACTGCAATAGTATTTTGAGGTACCTTAATGTTTTCATCGTAACGTGCCGCAAGTTCGAGTGACTTTAAAACCGGAATTATGCTGCCCAGATCAACCGGAATATCCACATCTGGCGCAGCCTCGATCACCCCGTAGGGAATGTCTTTTTCCAAAGCCTTCATTACCAGCATGTCTAAAGCAGTTGTTCCTTCGGCATTATAAAACACCCGGTTAAAATCAAAAGGCGTCGTGTAAGTAAAGCCAACAACCGAAAAACCGCCTTCCTGGCAGGCCCCCTCCACTAACGCCGCACCAACTTGCTGAATTGCGGTCCCACAATTCCTTATTGCAGTTTCCCGACCACTCTCGCTGCATGACAACTTTTCTAATTTACGAACGGCATCCTGAAGAACAAATGGCTGCAGACTGGGAATATCCCCGCCAACAATTAGAATACTGTCTGCCAGTCTGTCTTCGCCCCTATTTTTGAATACATAATCTGAAGCAAACTGCATGCATTCATCAAAGCTACCACCTTTATCGGCATATACCTCGATAATCTGAGATCGGTCAGAAGTCTTGTTTAGCAATTTTTCCAGATACTCCCTGTCTCCATCGTGGTTATAGCAAATTCGTACTTCGCCACACTTGGCTGCAATGCAGACATTGATAACGTCTAGCAAGCACCCTTCGTAAACAGTCAAGGCCTCTTCCGGTGTCAATATCCCCCCTTTCTTTATTGTCAATCGTGTTTTGGTATCTCCTATTTTCGGAACTTTAGTAAAAACAACAATAGTGTTATGCATTATAACTGCCTCCTTGAGCCTATAAAATTCTGGTTTATCTTATCTGCTCTGATACTAACTTCTCTACCTAAATTCCATTACTCGTGCTGAAATCGACACGGGTATTATAAGTAATAAGCATGAAGCATGCCAATAATCAGCTCACTTGTATTTTCCTCCAACCTCTTAAAACAAGGTATTTATTACTAAATTTTAAACTATTTTCCTTTCCCACTATGAAAAGTAGTCGTATATTTTTCCCATTTTAAAACCAAATGCCTAATGGCTGAAATAATGTATTGAAATGACGACGCTTTACATATTTTGAAGATTGCTTGGTTTAAGCCAATAAACAGCTTATCCTTACCCCAGCATGCTAGACACGCTAAATACACAATATCTTATTGAATCGTAGGCTAGCTCCTTTTTGTATTTGGGACTGGTTTCTTGTCAATTCCTATTGAATTGCACACTCATTGGAGCCCTTTTTCATTTGTGCGAAATTTATTTTACGTTATTATATTTATTTTTTCATTTCAGTAAACTAAAGGAACCATAAAATTGCCAAATACAAAAAGAAGCATAAACTCGCCGAAACGGCAAACTTATGCTTAAAATTTCTTTACATATTTTTACTATCTTACCAATAGGCGGAGGGGACCCGGCACCAATAATGCGCAAAACTATTGCTATCAGAGAATATCTGCAAAAGGGACCATCGGATCAGGTAGAACACCACCGCAGATCATTCGGACGACTGGTAACAATATAGTTTTCTTTAATCTCTAACCCCAATTAACCTAACTTCATATTCCATTTCATGTTGTACTTTTGGAATATAGTACAGGATTAAGGCGCGGAGAAATTCTTAGGTTTAACCTGGGATGATATTGATTTTGGTAATAATACGTTCTCAATAAATAAGTCATGGGTTGTGGTAAAAAATAAAGTTCAATGGAGCGACACTAAATCTATAACAAAAACAGAAAGCAGCACACGTATTTTAACTGTGCCGCCGGAAATAATTCAAGAATTTAAATTAAAACAAGATAAAAATCCGAATACAACATATGTATTTCAATCAAAAAAAGGAAATCCCATTGATCCAAAAAATTTCTATCGCGATTATAAATTAAAAGTTGAAGAAGCCGTTAACTCAATAAACATCGCACGAAAAAGGAAAATCCTAATTCAGATACGATAAACTTAGATATTAGTTTTCATGACCTTAGACACAACTATGGAACCCAACTTGCCGCTCTGAATATTCACCAGCGTCTTATTGAAGCTCAAATGGGACATAAAGACTATCGGTCTTCTCGCCGATACATTCACGCTACATTAAGTGGACAACAGAACGCAGCCGAAAAGATGGGTAAACTCCTGACAACAATTAAAGCCAACTGTTGTCAAAACAGAAAAAAAGATTCTGAGATTTCTCAGAACCCTTGAATTTACTGGTGGGACTAACTGGACTCGAACCAGTGACCCCTACGATGTCAACGTAGTACTCTAACCAACTGAGCTATAGTCCCAACATTTAGCGGCAGCCTAATCAACTGCCGCATTTTATATTATATTACTGTAAACTATAAAAGTCAACAACAATGTTAATACAAAATCTGATTAGCAATAACCATTCGTTGAATCTGGTTTGTTCCTTCGTAAATTTGCATAATCTTTGCGTCACGCATATATTTTTCAGTCGGATATTCCTTAATATAACCATATCCGCCTAAAACCTGTACAGCATCAGTAGTAACCTTCATTGCGGTATCAGATGCAAAACATTTAGCAATTGCCGCCTCTTTGCTAAATGGCATTCCCTGGTCTTTTAGCCAGCAGGCCTTGTGCACCAAAAGCCGAGCCGCTTCTACTTGCATAGCCATATCGGCAACTAATGCCTGCACAAGTTGAAAAGATGCAATTGGTTTACCAAACTGAATACGCTCTTTTGCATACTTTACAGCTGCGTCTAAAGCTGCCTGAGCAATACCAACAGATACAGCTCCTACAAATGGGCGAGCAGCATCCAATGTCTTCATTGCAATTCTAAAACCTTCGCCCTCGCGACCTAAACGGTTAGCTGCCGGAACCCGGACATTATCCAAAATTAGTTCCGAAGTATTTGAAGCACGTATACCCATTTTATCTTCTTCTTTGCCCACAGAAAACCCCGGTGCATCACGATCAACAATGAACGCAGTTAACCCACGTATGCCAGCCGATTTACGCGCATTAGCAAAAATAATATATATTCCAGCATTACCACCATTAGTAATAAAACACTTTGTGCCATTAAGAATATAATCATCGCCGTCCTTTACGGCTGTAGTTGCAACCGCACCAGCGTCTGATCCAGCACCTGGTTCGGTAAGCGCAAAAGCGGCAAGCGTTCCATTATTAATTTTATCAAAGAAATACTTTTTCTGTTCATCTGTTCCGGCAACTATCACCGGATAAGAAGCAAGCGAATTCGCAGCGACAGTAGTCGCTACCCCAGCACAGCCCTTTCCCAGTTCCTCATAAATCAAAGCGATGGTTATGGCATCAAGGCCAGGACCATCATACTCTTCCGGCACTGGTAAATTTAAAAACCCAGCTTCATCAAGTTTCGTCAATAAGCCCTCTTTAATTTCCCCTTTATGATCCATCTCCAACGCATATGGTGTGATTTCCTTTGCCACAACATCTTGCGCGATCTTTTGTAATGCTAACTGGTCGGGAGTAAAGCCTAAATCCATTACTCATCCTCCTTATGTTCACATATAAAAATTCCATCATTAATTATACAGTAACACATTCACTTTGTGAAGGAAAAAAATGTCACTTTAAGAGTAATTTTGCACCAATCGACAAAAGAATAAGCCCAATAACCTGATTCCAACCAAAAGCAATCCGTTGTAGACCAAAGCCACCCAAATGGTCTATCACTACCGCGGTCAAAACCTGTCCAACAATAATTGCGGTTGTCGCATTAGAAACTCCAACTTCTGGAATACTAGCCGCTACCAGATAAATAATATATACGCCAACCAGTCCGCCGAAATACGAATACCACGATGCCTCTCCTAGGTCAGTCAAATCACCTTTGCCGAATTTAAATACCAATAATGCAACTAATAGCACTATTGTTCCTGTTGCATATACAACAAAAGTAGCTTCCCATAGCCCGATCGTTTTGCTAAGCGACGCATTTAAGGAACCCTGAATGGCCATTAGTATGCCAGAAATCATCGCTAACACTAACGGCATTAAATGAAGCGGAATAAAATCCAAAACCAGCCCACCTCTTATCAAAAGACTTGTAGCTAGTATGAACCCAAACCTCAATTATAATCCGCCTACTGCCGACAGTCTCGTTAGCCACGCGATTACAGCTGCTGCTGCCGCCTTATTGTGAGCACTAAGCTGATGGTTACCGCCTTTAATCACAACAAACTCTTTTGGTTCTCCAGCACATTGAAATAGTGTTTCAGCTTGATAAATGGGTACCGTATCATCAGAGTCACCATGTACAAACAAAATCGGCGTTCCGCTTAAAAGCCTTATACAGCGTTTAAGATCATAATTGGCAAAATCCCTGATAAAATCCGGGGTTAAAGATAACTTACCACAAGCATCTGCCACTAACAGCTTTTCCCCTTGAAGAAGGTTCTCATAGGCTTCTCCAAGAGCTAAGCGAAACGTCTCTTCTAGATTCCACGGCGTCGCCCAAAGGCATAACCCATTTATATCGTCACAACCTGCAGCATACGCAAGAGCCGCACTCCCCCCCATACTGCGTCCAAACAACACAATCCGCTTCGCCAAGTGGTAACGACAAAAATGAGCCGCAGCTTTGAGCTCAGCAACCTGCTTAGAAAGACAACCAAGCGGTGTAAAATCAAAGCGAACAGCAATATACCCCAGTTTTGCCGCCTGCTCAGCCAATAAAGTTGCCCTGCCCCCCCCTTCCTTTGAGCCACGAAAGCCATGACAAAATATTAGACTGCAGTTTAGATCTACTGTTTTTGGGCGATGAATGACAGCCGCTAAATCGCTATCAGGCCCTCTAATTATTAGCGTCTCACTCATTCTGACTATCTATGTTACCACTGACAAAAAATGTTCCCCGCGCTTTAGCTATAAGTCGCCCTGCAGCATTTACTAGTTCAGCTTCTAATACCAATGTGCTCTTACCATTATGAATAACCTTAGCAACTGCCGAAACAATGTCGTCCATCTGGGCTGCACGAATATAATTCATGTTAATATCAAGCGTCACTGGTTGCTTTCCTGTTGTCAGACAAGCTATACCCATAACCGTGTCCGCTAGAGACACCAATGATCCACCATGAGCAATATTATAAAAGTTTGCATGCACTGCAGGTGAAACAGGCATCTTTCCTGTAGCCTCCCCGTCCTTAATATCGGTAATTCTAATGCCAAGTACCGTCACAAAAGGACTCTTGGCATAAATCTTATCCAGGTTATCTTTTACATAGCTTACATAATTCTGCACTTTATTAACCTCAAATCTATTATAATAATATTTTTACATAACAACTATAAATTCTCCATATCTTACATTAATAATCAATCTCTCGCCTTTTACCCGACTATAAACAATAAGAAACGACCGACTTTGCCATATTTTCACTCATTTGGCGCAGCCTAGCCGTTCTTATAATAAAGTTTGCTATTTAACTGTAAAACCAACCTCAAAAGATTGTCAATCCAATATGTAGACTGTTACATTTTGGCGCCCGAACTGAAGAGCCGAGCTGCGGTCATTGAAAGCTAGGTCAATTCGATTTCCTCTGATAGCCCCTCCAACATCATCAGCAATAGCATATCCATATCCTCTAATATACATCCGAGTTCCCAAAGGAATAACCTGGGGATCAACAGCCACTAATCCTTTACGCAGTTCATGGCCTCTAGCAGTATATGAGCCATTACCAGGATCATACCTAGTATAAGCTGAAGCTGTCACCGTAAGCACTCTATTATACCTGTCAGGCACAGACTTCATCCTCCGCATATAGGCCATAGTCTCTTTTCCCACAACACCATCACTAGGCAACCGGTGAAACTCTTGAAATGTTTTCACAGCATGAAGCATGCTATCACCAAATACACCATCGATTTCTCCGGCATAAAAACCATTTTCAGCTAAAAGCCGCTGCGAAATTTTTACATTGTCACCTCGATCACCATAAGATATTGGTTTGTCAGAGACAGCCTGCTTACGACGCATATAATCCATAGTCTCTTTACCAGGAACTCCATCATCAATCAAACCATGTGATTTCTGAAAAGCCTTCACTGCCTGCAGCATGCTATTACCAAATATGCCGTCAATTTCCTCGGCATAAAAACCATTTTCAGCTAAAAGCTTCTGTATAACCTTTATGTCGTCACCACGATCGCCATAACGTATTGGTTTGTCGCTTGGAGCAGCACTTGCTGTTAAAGTTCCCATTACTAATAATAAGGTCAGAGCTGTTGTTGTCAAGTACCAAGCCTTTTTCAGTTAAAATCACCCCATTTTCCTAATTTTAAGTAAATAAATATTAGGCTGATAGCTAATATTTATATTTTTATTTCGACAGTAACCTACAAACTCCTTCTATAATTATATCTGACTTATTAAGCATTACTCCCATATTAATGTTCATTATCACATACTATTAACAAGCCATTTATTACCATTGATACTGTAGACTCTAAATCATAGCAACTCCATAATACAGATAGAAATAAAAGTAGCATCCTCACTATGAAGAAGCTACTCATATAACTCCTTGGATACATATTACCAGCTTGTCCTTTCCCTAATCATATCATTTCTAACCTTAGTGCCGTATCGTCGCTGTTTAGCTAGCAAATAAATAAAAAACGTCGTTCATCCATAAGCATTCTATATCCAAATATTTGTTTAGCAATCTGGCCAACCGCTTGATAAGTCCGCCGTTTAGACTGTATTTCACTGTATCCAACATCTTCGCAAATTTCTTTCCACTGCATCCCTTTTTGATATCTTAACTCAACTAATTTCCTGTCGACATCACTCAGAGATTCGATCGCTATTTTTAGTTGCTTAATTTTTATCTTCAGGGCAAGAATATCCCCATTTAAACTATGCAGATCCTTTTGCATATATAGAAGGTTTTCGCTATAAGCTTCAGTTGTTGTCAATTCTTTAGAGCCTCCAGGTTCAACGCCGTACTTTGCTATCGGTATTTTGAAATCAGCAATTTCAGCTTCCTTTTGTTCTTTAACCAATAGTAGGTTTTCAAGAACAACGTGCAATTTGTTATAATTTTTTAAATACCCCTCAGTCAACCTATAATAGTCATTATACATTTCCATAATATCCCCGCCTCCAATTTTCTTTTATGGAATATAATTACAAAAATAGTAATATTATATTGCGTTTTAACTAATTTTATTCTATAGAATAAAATTATCTTAGTCAAGTTATTTTTGGTAATAATATTCTAACTTTATTTTATTTGTTACAAACAAGTATAATAATTATAGAATATAGTTCGTTAATAGGAGGTATTTATGGATATCGGAGCAAAGGTAAGAAGCCTTCGAAATAAAAGTAACCTTTCAGCTCGTAAATTAGGTTCCTTAGTTGATCTAGACCAAACTATGATTTATAAAATTGAACGGAACGAGGCAAACCCATCAATAGAATCACTTACACGGATATGTGCAGCTTTTGGCGTTACAATGGCTGAATTTTTTAGTGACGACGTTAAATCACAAGCAGAAATTTATACCTTTAACCGACTGATTGATGAAGTAAACTCCCGTAACTTACCTGAAAATGAAAAACGTTTAGTTATTGACTTTATTACAGAACGGCGCAACGCTCTTATTCCTGCATTAATCCAAAAAACATCAGTAATTGATAATGTTATTCAAATCAGCTTAATAAATGATATACAAGAACTAATAGAAAAATATAAAAACCTCTCACCCAAACAGCAAGAGGCTTTAAAAATGATTATAGATGCCTTTTCTTCTAGTCGTCAGCAGAAACCAGAATAATTATCGCGTCAATAATTTCTTTAATTTGTTTTTCATTGACAATTTTACATTCAGCAGTGTCCTCCATCTCTTTACCGCCTCCGAATTTCCCGAACTTACGTTCTACATTCTTCGGTTTAATTGGAATCACTTACCATTATAGTATAATTTTACCTTTATTATACGCAAAATTCGCACAACTGTCAACGGAATTTCCGTTAAACGCTAAAAAACTAATTTTCTAACCCAAAAACCTCGCCATAAAGGCATTAAGCCTCAGGCGAGGTCAATTATTTACAATTTTTCTATACGTAATACAAAATATGCACTATTCCCCCCTTAAAATTACCAGTTCCTTCATAATATTACCTGGCAAATGTACTGGCAGGAATCCCTTAAAGCCTTGGCGAACATCGTAAACAAAACACATCTTAATAATACACTATACTTAGGAGTGAAAAGATTGCCAGAACAAATCCTGCCTGGAATTTACCGTATGGAAATTCCTATTCCTAACAATCCCCTCAAAGCAACAAATGCTTATTGCCTTAAAAGTTCAGATCGAACAATTATCGTCGATCCTGGTATATACTGTTCGGAAGCTTTAGGCGCAATAACCGAGCAACTAGCAGAGCTATCAGTAGACCTCACAAAAACAGATTTTATCATCACCCATATGCATGCTGACCATTGCGGCTTGGTAGCTGAAATTCAAAGTCCTATGTCTATAACATACATCAGCGAACCTGACGCTATAATCTTCGAAAACTCCCATACCAGTTATTGGAACATTCTTCCCGACCGCCTTTATCAAAATGGATTTTCCACACTTGAAGCTCAACAGGCCGTAGAAAGTCATCCTGGTAAAAAAGGCTTATCCCGAGTCCCAAAAAACTTAAGGCTAATCACTAAAGAATCAGTTATCACTATCGGCAACTACAGTTTTACCACTATTGCAACGCCAGGCCATACACCAGGTCATATATGTCTTTACGAACCACACAAAAAAATTCTTATCGCTGGCGACCATCTTCTTGGCGATATCAGCCCAAACATTACCTATTGGGCCGATATCGGCAATCCGTTAGGCGATTTCATAAAATCTTTAACAGAAATAGCCGATCTTTCTGTTGATCTTGTTCTCCCCGGGCATCGTCGAATATTTACTTCATGCCGGAAACGAGCCAATGAACTTATTAGTCACCATCAACAAAGACTAAGTGAAATTGAAAAAATTCTTACTGGCAGTCAATTGACCGCCTATCAAGTTGCTGGTCAAATGACTTGGGACATGAGACTTTCTTGGGAAGACTTCCCCCCACCACAAAAGCTCTTTGCTACCGGCGAAGCCCTGGCTCATCTTAGGCACCTCGAATTAACTGGTAGAGTCACACACAAAATAGTTGGCCAACATATCACATATTCACTTTATGCAGGAGGTTAATCACCATGAAAAATCTCCCTAGGCTTTTTTTTATATCTTTGTTTATTTTCATGGTAACAACACTTCCCGCATCAGCCATGGCCGAACACTCTAAAACCGTCGATCTAACAGCAAAAATTGATAATAATGATTTTTGGGCTTTTTACTATTCCACTGCTTTTGGCGGCCAAAATTCTCTTACCTTATCAAAAATTAAAAATGTCATCGTAGAAATAAAATCAGGCAATACTATCCTATCTTCCTTTACCTTTACAAGTGACGGTGAACAAAGTCACCACTTCATCCTTACCACCATTCATAACGACATTATTATCCATTATCGAGCCATTACTTATGCGGGCTACCAATTTTCCTTTTTATCTGAATATAAACCAGACCAAACATTAATTATTGGCAGTGCTAACTCCCACGTCATGGTAAAAACCCCCTTCCTTATTTATCAATAACTTTAAATACCTCGTAAGCAATCCACCATAACCTATTGAACAGTAATAAAAATAGACTGTCCTACATAGGACAGCCTATTTTTATTACTGTTCAATATTAAAAACGTAATTTGCACCGCAATTATTATCCCAGTTATTCGCGATGTCTTTGAAAGCAACATTTAACGAATCGGCATTAGCAGTTGTAATTGTTGCTTCAAACCCAGCTTTTGTCCGCAACATTTTCACGTCTTGAGCGCCTTCCCAGCTTGGTCCAAAACCGATATGAGCATAAAGATCCTGAGCTCCGGCTTTCGGAAGCAAACCATTATAAACAATTGTAACCTGCTCATAAATCTCAGGATTCGACGGCGTAACGATAACGCCATTTGACAAATATTCATTTGTAGTCGCCTTAAACAAATTATATCCCTCCTTAATTTTGCTACATCGATAGTGTTACCGCTTTTATGGCAGGCAATACATTCCTTTATTAATCAGTCAGTCATATTTGCAACCTAATTTTGAGGTGAAATACTGTCAAATCAAGTGAGAAGGAATTATAAGCAATACATCGAACTATAAGCAATAAGCTTCGGCAAGAAAAAATTCACCTTAAAACCTTTTAGCAAAAATAGATTGCTAAAACCAACACATAAGCTATTCGGCAGTCTTATAGACTATTGACAGGAGCGGATCTCTAATGATCCTGAAAGTAACAGCAGCAATAATAATGAAACACGGAAAAGTATTTATCGCCCAAAAAGGCCCATTAGATAAACGCGCAAACCAATGGGAGTTTCCTGGCGGTAAAATTGACCCCGGCGAAACTCCAGAAGAATGTCTAATTCGTGAACTACAGGAAGAATTTGAAATTGGAATCAAAGTTGACCGTTTCTTTACAGAAAATCTCTACACGCATTCCAATGGCAAAATTCTGGTAATGGCATACTTTTGCTCCTGGATTAGTGGCAAAATTAATCCAACCGAACATGTTGAATATCATTGGGTTTTTCCTTATGAGCTCGATAAATATGACTTTGTAACTTCTGACCTTCCAATAGCCAATAAACTTAAAACCGTATTTCCCAACGGGTTTGTATAGTCACAACAATTATTATTATTATTCCTAACCGATCCCATTCTAAATCATGGGTGTGAAAAACATGGCACGATTCAATAATGCTGTAGATATAAATGAATTTGCGCATCAACTGCGCTGGATACTCCAAAAAACCGGTAATGGATCTTTTGCTGCAGGTTTGGAACACTGGGCCAATTGCGATTATACCTCTGAAACCGAATATCTCTATAAACTTAGACCTATTCTTAGAGCAGTGCTTGATAATCTTTACACCGGCCTTGATTCTGTTACCCGCGAAAAGACGTTATCTGTCATTGACCAGATCGATGAAACCCTGCGTAATAAGCTTCACCAAGAATAACCAATAATCGACTCAATCCATTTAATCTAAAACAATCAATAGATACATTTAAAAAGCCTGCGCATTACTGCGTCAGGCTTCGTCTATTTCCCGGTTCGTCCTCGTTTGGTGACTGGTACACCAGAAGCACACAATGGACAAGTTTCCGGTTTATAAGTTGGTACAACGAGCTGGAGAAGGCCTTCGGTACGAACACCGAAATCCACTTTGCCACCACTCCTGTCCACCAGAAGCCCAACACCAACAAGTTCCCCGCCTTGTTCCTTAACTACCTCTATGACTTCCTGCACCGAACCGCCTGTAGTGACAATATCCTCAACAATCAGTACCCGTTCGCCAGGCTTAATAACAAAACCCCGCCGTAGCGTCATTTTACCATTTTCCCGTTCAGTAAATATTGCCCTGGTACCAAGATTTTTACCAACTTCATGGGCCAAAAGAATTCCTCCTGTTACTGGCCCCACTACTACGTCCACAGCATCTTTTTTAAACCGCTCAGCCAACACGGCGCATAATTTTGCAGTATACTCTGGCCACTGCAACACCTGAAATTTTTCCACATACAGTGGACTATGTAGACCAGAGGTCAACAGAAAATGCCCCTCCAAAATAGCACCAGTATCCAGCAACATTTTCCGTACTTGAGCTTCTTCCATTTACCGTTCCTCCATTTCCCGTAAAATTGCCATTGCCGCCGCTCTAGGATCACTTGCTCCGGTAATAGGTCGTCCTATTACCAAATGACTGGCTCCTGCCCTAAGCGCACCTGCCGGGGTAGCTATCCTGCTCTGGTCATTACTAGCACTACCAACCGGCCTTATACCAGGAGTTACAATTAAAAACTCAGGCCCGCATTCCGCTCTTATTGCCTCAGCCTCTTGTGGCGAAGCCACCACACCATCAAGCCCCGCCTCGGCTGCCAATCTAGCCAAATGCAGTGCTTGTCCAGCTACCGAAGTATTATAGCCAAGACACCGCCACTCTGTTTCATCCATGCTGGTTAGAACGGTTACCGCGATAAGCTTGGGACGCTCCAGCGAAGCAAATTCAGCCGCTTGCGCCACCGCAAGTGCGGCTGCTTTCATCATGCTGATACCGCCAGAGGCATGTACATTAAGCATAGAAACGCCTATTCCTGTTAAGACTGCAGCCGCCCGGGATACAGTATTAGGAATATCATGAAGCTTGAGATCGAGAAAAACTTCCTTGCCCGCTTGCCGTAATAATTCTATTGTCTGTTGGCCAACGCTGTAAAAAAGTTCCATACCAACTTTATAATAATGAACAGTATCCCCCAATTCATCCACTAACTTCTTCATTTGATCCATATTGCTGCAGTCAAGGGCGACTATCAGCCGTTTGTTCGCCTTCATATTAATCCACCTCCCAATTACTTATTGAAAAGTCTAAGGCCTGCAACCTCAAACTATATTATCGTTAACCCGTCCAACCAGTTGCCGTACATCACTCAATCCGCGTACCCTGAGATAATCCTTGATACCTTCCGCCACATCTACACTAGCGTACGGATTGACAAAGTTAGCGGTCCCAACTGCTACAGCGCTAGCCCCAGCCAGTAAAAATTCCACCGCGTCCTGTGCTGTCATTATGCCGCCCATACCAATTACCGGCACCTTAACCGCCTTGGCTACCTGCCAAACCATCCGAAGAGCCACCGGCTTAACCGCAGGGCCGGACAGACCACCAACGATATTTCCTAGTACTGGACGCCATGAAGCTGTATCAATAGCCATCCCTAGCAAAGTATTAATAAGTGATACCGCATCTGCTCCAGCCTCTTCAACAGTCTTGGCCATGGCAACAATATCGGTAACGTTCGGTGAAAGTTTAACAATTACTGGTATAGAAGTATTTTTTTTGACCTCACATACCACTGCCGCGGCACTTGCAGGATCAGTGCCAAAAGCTATGCCCCCCTGTTTAACATTAGGACACGAAATATTGAGTTCAAGACCAGCAACACCGGAAACACTAAGCTTCGTTGCCATTTTTCCATACTCTTCCACTGTATTGCCAGAGATATTTACAATAATCGGCACATCATACTTTGCAAGCTTGGGCAGCGTCATTGTCAGAAACTCGTCTGCCCCAGGATTCTCCAAACCAATGGAATTAAGCATCCCAGCCGGAGTCTCAGCAATACGCCGACCAAAGTTGCCTGTTCTAGATAACAGAGTTGTTCCCTTGACCACAATCGCCCCTAGTCGGTTTAAATCAACAAACTCACTGTATTCCGGTCCAAATCCAAAAGTCCCGGATGCCGTCATTACCGGCGTTTTCATCTTGATTCCTGCGATATTAACCGCCAGCATCAGTCCAACACCTCCCCGGCCATAAATACCGGGCCATCACTGCATATCTTTCGGCGCTTACCGTCATTTCCCGCACAAGTGCAGGACAGGCACGCGCCCACGCCACACGCCATATAATCCTCTAGTGAAACCTGGCAAAGAACATTATGTAATTTCGCCAAACGGGCTACCCCAGCCAACATTGGCCGAGGACCGCACGAATATACAAAATCAAAATTTCCCTTTGCCAAGATATCGTCAAGCGCATCTACGGTAAAACCTTGCTGTCCCAGCGATCCATCATCTGTGGTAATATAAATATTTTGGCAAAGATTCTTAAAAATATCCTGCCAGTACATTTCCTCTTTTGTCCGACCGCCCATAAGAATGGTAACCGGACGCGGACATAGCGCCTGTGCCAGATACACCAGCGGCGCAAGACCAATTCCTCCACCCACTAAAAGTGGTCGCTCGGCTTCCAAACTAAATCCATTGCCCAGTGGCCCCATCAAATCCAATTCACTGCCCGGCTTTGCCTCAGCCATAATAGCTGAGCCTTGACCGACAACACGGTAGATAAGGCTGATCGTTCCCTCTGCAGCATAAACTTCAGCAATGCTGATAGGACGCCGGAGAAGTGGGGCCAGAGAATCCATCACTCGGACATGGACAAACTGGCCTGGTTTAGCGACTGCCGCGATCTGTGGTGCGCTAAGTGTCAGTCGCCACACTAAAGGTCCGATAAGCTCATTAGCCAAAACTTTGCTTCGAACAACCATTTTAGGCAAGGCCATCGCCCCCACCGACATAATCCTGCAAAGCCAACACATAAACCAATCGCCGTTCGCGCATCAAATCAAGCACATGGAGTACCTCATGCGCCGTATCGATAGAGGTCAAACATGGAATCGCGTGTTCCACTGTCGACCGGCGTATATGGAACCCGTCACTTTCCGGTTCCTTCCCTTTAGTTAGAGTATTAACCACCATATTAATTTTTCCGGCTTTAATCATATCAATAATATTTAAACCAGTCTCCCGTACTTTAGACACGGTGTCCACAGCCAATCCCAAAGTTCTTAAATACTTAGCTGTGCCTTCGGTAGCAACAATCCTATAGCCCATTCTGGCAAAGCCCTTAGCTAAATCCCCAGCCTCTGCTTTATCCTTGTCTGCCAACGTAAACAACACTGTGCCATCCATAGGAATATTCATTCCTGCAGCGGTTATCGCTTTATACAAAGCCCGGGCATAATTATAATCGATACCCATAACTTCACCAGTGGACTTCATTTCTGGTCCCAGAGATATATCAACCTGCTGCATTTTGGCGAAAGAGAATACCGGTGCTTTTACGGCAACGAATTCCATTGTTGGTAAAAGACCGCTATCATAGCCCATTTCCTTAAGAGATATCCCCATTGCTGCCCTTGTAGCAATATTGACCATCGGAACATTGGTTACCTTGCTGAGAAAGGGAATAGTCCGGCTGGAACGAGGGTTAACCTCAATAACATAGACCGCTTCATCCACCACCACATATTGGATATTTACCAGTCCTTTGACCGATAGTCCCCTAGCCAAACGTTGGGTATAGTCAACGATAGTATCAATCACTTTCTGTGATAAGGACTGCGGCGGATACACCGCGATGCTGTCGCCTGAATGAACTCCGGCCCGTTCTATATGCTCCATTATGCCAGGAATAAGTACCGTTTCACCGTCGGATATAGCATCAACCTCTACCTCTGTACCCTGCATATAGCGATCTACCAACACGGGATGCTCATGCGAAGCCTTAACTGCATATTTCATATAATCGATTAATTCCTTGGTGTTATAGACAATTTCCATGGCCCTCCCACCTAGCACATAAGACGGTCGCACCACAACAGGGAAACCAACTTTTTCGGCAGCGGCAATAGCCTCTTCGGCGCAAGTCACCGTACCACCCTGGGGCCGCGGAATACCGAGAGTTTCTAATAGAGCGTCAAACCGTTCACGATCTTCCGCCCGATCTATACCATCCACCGAAGTCCCCATGATCTTTACTCCAGCCTTTGCAAGCGGACCAGCTAAATTTATCGCCGTCTGACCACCGAACTGGACGACAACCCCTTCCGGTTTTTCCTTGTCGATTATGTTCAGAACATCTTCAGCTGTTAACGGTTCAAAATACAAACGATCAGAAGTGTCAAAGTCAGTAGAAACAGTTTCCGGATTATTATTAACAATAATAGACTCAAAGCCCATTTCTTTTAGCGCCCACACCGAATGAACTGAACAATAGTCAAATTCGACTCCCTGGCCGATGCGAATTGGTCCCGACCCTAATACCATTACCTTTCGCCGGTCGGTTGTTGTAACCTCGTCCTCTTGGGCATAGGTAGAATAGTAGTATGGTGTAACTGCCTCAAACTCAGCGGCGCAGGTATCAACCATCTTATAAGAAGGCACAACACCAGCGTCCTTACGCAACCTCCGAATTTCGTCAGTGCTACGACCACTAAGCTCGGCAATAGATCGATCAGCAAAATTCATCTTTTTTGCCTTAGTCAAAAGCTCTGTCGTTAAGTCTTCTTTTGCCAACCTAGACTCTAAGCCAACGATATTCTGGATTTTCTGTAAAAACCAACGGTCAATCGTAGTAATTTCATGAATTTCATCAACAGTGATACCGCGCCTAAGAGCTTCGGTCACTACAAACAGCCGTTCATCGTTAGCCAACTTAAGCTTGTCGCGGAGTTCAACGGTATCAAGGGCAGCAATCTCCGGAATTGACAGCCGGTGTACGCCAATTTCCAACGAGCGTACTGCCTTCAATAGCGCTCCTTCAAAAGTACGGTCAATGGACATAATCTCACCAGTAGCCTTCATTTGTGTACCCAAGATGCGATCAGCGAAATTGAATTTATCAAAAGGCCAGCGCGGAAATTTAACCACCAAATAATCCAGCGCAGGTTCAAAACAGGCCTTAGTTTTCTGAGTTACAGCATTAGTAATCTCGTCCAGGTGATATCCAATAGCGATTTTGCTTGCCACTTTGGCAATTGGATAGCCGGTAGCCTTAGAGGCCAGAGCGGACGAACGGCTAACCCTTGGGTTAACCTCAATTACATAATACTTGGTACTATTTGGATCAAGGGCATACTGTACATTACAGCCGCCTTCAATGCCAAGTGCACGAATGATTGTCAATGATGCTGCGCGCAGCATCTGATATTCATGGTCGCTTAATGTTTGTGACGGTGCCACCACAATACTGTCCCCAGTATGAATACCCACCGGGTCAAAGTTTTCCATATTACATACCGTTATACAATTGTCGGCGGCGTCGCGAATAACCTCGTATTCGATTTCCTTCCACCCGGCAACACTGCGTTCAATCAGCACCTGGCCAATAAGGCTGTATTTAAGACCACGAATGGTCACATCCCTTAATTCTTCATCATTATTTACAATACCGCCGCCGGTTCCGCCAAGAGTATAAGCAGGACGCACAATAAGCGGATAGCCTATTTCATCTGCAAAAGCCTTTGCACTTTCCAAATCCTCGACGATAGCACTTTCCGGTATCGGCTGACTAAGTTCCTGCATCGTCTTTTTAAACAAATCACGGTCTTCAGCCTTTTCAATTGCCTCGAGTGGCGTACCAAGCAGCTCTACACCATATTTTTCTAAAACACCGCGTTTAGCTACTTCTACTGCCATATTAAGGCCAACCTGTCCTCCAAGTGTCGGCAATAATCCATCAGGACGTTCTTTTTCTATAATCGATTCAACAAATTCCGGAGTAATTGGCTCAATATACACCCGGTCAGCAATATTAGCATCAGTCATAATAGTAGCCGGATTGGAATTAATAAGGACAACCTCCAGTCCTTCATCTTTTAACGCCCGGCAAGCCTGGGTTCCTGCATAATCAAATTCGGCAGCCTGACCAATTACAATTGGGCCGGAACCGATAACCATAACTTTACGTAAATTTGTTTTTTTCGGCATCGCTTAAACCCCCTTCCGTAAAAGTGCCATAAACTCGTCAAATAAATAAGTATTGTCTTCCGGCCCAGGGGCCGCTTCAGGGTGGTACTGCACCGAAAACACAGGTAATTTACGATGTTTGATACCTTCTACTGTATCATCATTTACCGCCCGATGAGTAATAATGAGGTCTTTATCAAGTAAGGTCCCTTCTTCCACAGCATAACCATGGTTTTGTGAAGTAATATAAACTCGCCCGCTAACTAAATCTTTTACTGGATGATTAGCCCCCCGGTGGCCGAATTTAAGTTTATAAGTATTAGCTCCCAGTGCCAAAGCTAAGAGTTGATGGCCTAGACAAATACCGAAGATAGGTTTTTTACCAATAAGTTCCTTTACTGTAGCAATCGATTGAGGAACATCCTTAGGATCACCAGGACCATTAGATAAAAAAACTCCATCCGGGTTTAGAGCCAGCACCTCTTCCGCATTGGTCGCAGCTGGCAACACAGTCAGCTCACATCCTGCTTTAACTAAAGAATTCAAGATATTGCGTTTAATGCCGTAATCCATCACCGCCACACGTGGCCCGTTCGAGCCTAGACAGTAAATTTCCTTTGTCGTTACTTCTGCCACCACTTGTTTTTCCAGTGGCGAAGCCAAGAGCGTCTTTATTTCATCAGTCGCCATAGAGGCTGGTACAATTACTCCCTTCATTGTCCCGGCGGAACGAATCTTACGAGTCACTGCCCTGGTATCAACGTCATAAAGGCAAACGATACCATGCTCTTCTAAATATCTTGGCAAACTGTCTTCCGCCTGCCAATTACTATGCTCAAAGCAAAGTTCGCCAATCACAAAGCCGCGAACATAAGATTTAGCAGCTTGCTCAAAAATCGCCGCAGTTCCATAGTTGCCAATCAGTGGGTAAGTCATTGTAACAATCTGCCCGCAGTAAGAGGGATCAGTTAACACTTCCTGATAACCAGTCATCCCGGTATTAAATACCACCTCGCCAACTGCCTGACTGCTACTTAAAAGTTCACCTTCAAAAATACAACCGTCTTCCAGAATCAGTTTTCCCTTCATTACTTTACCTCCCCGTCCTGCATTACAACTCGGCCACCCACAATAGTAGCCACAGCCTTGCCTCTGAGCGTATTACCTTCAAAAGGTGTACATTTACCCCTAGTATAGAAATTCTTGCTGTCTACCGTCCATTCCTTTTCCAGATCGATAACAACAATATCAGCAGCTGCGCCAGTCTTTAATGTACCTGCTGCCAACCCCAGAATGCGAGCCGGCGCAACTGACATGCTTTCGATTACTTCATTAATCGAAAGCTTACCCTTATGATAAAGCTCAGTCAAAATTACACCCACCGCCGTTTCCAGACCGGCAAAACCGCTTGGCGCATAGCGAAATTCCATGTCCTTTTCTTCAAAAGCATGGGGCGCATGATCGGTAGCAATGGCGTCGATAGTTCCATCCTTTAGACCTGCTATCAGCGCTTCTACGTGTTCTACCGATCTAAGCGGCGGATTGACCTTTGTGGCAGTATTAAAACCAATTACCACTGCATCGGTTAAAGTGAGATGATGTGGCGTAGCCTCAGCTGTAACTCTAACGCCGCGCTTTTTCGCCGCACGGATACATTCCACTGCTCCAGCGGTACTGACATGCGCAATATGGATAGCGCCACCGGTATATTCGGCTAACAAAATATCTCTGGCTACCGCAATATCTTCCGCTACCGCCGGACGCCCCCGTAACCCCAACATAGCAGATACTGCTCCTTCGTGCATAAAGCCGTCCCCAGCTAATGTCTCATCTTCCGCATGGGAAATAACTATACCGCCAAACATCATGGCATATTCCAGCCCGGTTCTAAGAAGCCGGGCGCTTTCTACATAATGACCATCGTCAGAGATCGCTACAGCGCCGTTCAACAACATATCACCAATCTCAGCCAATTCCCGACCTTCCTGTCCTTTACTAAGCGCTCCGATTACTCCGACGTTTACAGTGCCCTCCTCTTTTGCCTGCTGCAACATCCCAGCCACCAGTATGGCGCTGTCCACCACCGGTCTAGTATTAGGCATCGAGCATACGGTAGTAAATCCCCCTGCTGCTGCTGCCTTAGTGCCGGAAGCGATGTCCTCCTTTGCCTCAAGTCCCGGCTCTCTAAGATGAACATGCATGTCCACCAGTCCCGGAGCAACAATCAATCCTCTAGCATCGATCACATCAGCCCCAGGTTCATCTATTTTATCGCCAACAGCCGCAATCAGACCATCACTTACCAATACATCGCCAATTATATCAAGCTCTTGCGACGGATCAATAATCCTACCACCCTTAAGCACTAGTTTCAATGTCTTTACCTCCCATCAGCACCAAAAACAAAATCGCCATCCTTACCGCCAGCCCATTCTTAACCTGCTCCTGAATAGATGACTGCTCCGAATAAGCTACATCTGGCGCAATTTCCAGCCCGCGATTCATCGGCCCGGGATGCATTACCAGAGCGTCAGGCTGCGCCAATGCCAAGCGTTCCTGATTGATCCCAAAAATTCTGGCGTACTCACGAGGTGTGGGAAAAAGCCCTTTTTGCTGCCGTTCCCGCTGAATCCTCAAAACGTTGACCACATCTACTCCAGCTAAAGCCGGTTCAACCCGGTCATAAACTTTGACACCAAACTTTTCAATATCACGTGGCAACAGCGTCCGCGGCCCAGCAACCCTGACCTCTGCCCCCATTTTTAAAAGACCCCAGATATTTGACCTCGCCACCCGGCTATGGAGAACATCGCCAATAATTGCCACTTTCAGCCCCGCGATAGCCTTCTTCTTTTCCCTGATAGTATATATATCCAAAAGCCCCTGTGTAGGATGCTCATGAGCTCCGTCCCCAGCATTAACAATCACAGGATTCACCGAAGCAGCAGCAAATTCAGCAGCCCCTTCAGCTTCGTGGCGCATAACAATAATATCTACTCCCATTGCCTCTACTGTTAAAAGAGTATCCCTAAGGCTCTCTCCCTTAACTACGCTTGATGCACTTGTTGTAACGTTAACCACATCAGCGCCAAGATATTTGCCAGCAAGTTCAAACGAAGTACGCGTCCTGGTACTTGGTTCAAAAAACAAATTAACAATAGATTTCCCTCTAAGAGTAGGCACTTTCTTAATATCACGATCAATAATATTCTTCATTTCCCTGGCAGAATCAAGAATTAGTTCCATCTCCGCTATCGTCATGCCCTGTAATCCGAGGATGTTCTTGCCTCTAAGAGATACCTGACGTTTTGTCATAGCCACACCCCTCCCGTAACAATCGTAATATAATATACCCTGTCAACAGCTTCCAAGCCATTTTTTTGCTAAAATTACACAAATAAAAGCCTTCTTGACACGCGAAACCGCAAGAAGGTCATACTGCCTACCTGTATAGCTCCCTTCCGGCCTCACAGGACCAATTTAAAGGTATTTACTTACCAAAAAAGCCTTCTTGCGTATGAGAGCGCAAGAAGGCTATACTAACCAATCTCGTATATTGTCCTTCCTGGCCTCACAGGACCAGTTTAAAGGCTATATCTTGTTTACAATATTGTAACAGAAGAGCCAAAGCTTGTCAATGTCATAAAAATTCATGTATGTTTAACTTTTGTTTATCCACTCATACATAGTGCAATAAACAACACTACTATCCTTCGTCCTTGCTATGAGTTATAATTATAGTTAAGCTGAACGAAAAGAGGAGACGCCATATATAGAATAGAGCTTCTACAAGTAGTTTTTATATCATAAGTATTACCTATCTTTCTTCATCTCTCTATGTAATGGCAAGTGTAAAAAATATGCAAGAAAAAATGTTTAGTATTGTTTTTTTTGCCTACACTGCTATAGTAATTCACCAAGAATATCGCAATCCATTCACTTTGATTCTAATGATAATTACCTTATTAACGGTAATATGTTTAATTGTAAAAGATTTATTTATTTTCTGGCGTAAGCGAACAACCAAATAACAACGGAAGAAAAACTGGATTTAATCCTTGGGAATTTCGTATACATAAAAACTAAAGTTGAAGTAATAACCAACACAATGCTATTCAGCAAATAAATACCCTATAGAATTGACAGTTAAAAAGTCACCTCTATAGGGTATTTTATTTGCATTAGGAAAACAATATGATGTTATAACTGAAACTACTATTTGCATCAATATATACGTTTAATACCTAACAATAAGATAATTTTTATGTTTTAGGGATAATTTTGGTAACATTTTGGTTAATTTTCCAATTATTTTCAAGGATTTTTACTTTTCCTGTCGAATCGTAGGATTAAGTTAAAGTTTATAGGATGTTTTGTCATGTTGTTAATACACTATTCAGCATGCAAGTGGTACTAGCCTAAGTTGTAAAATAATATTTTTTTCCAGGGGTGATCAGGTGAATATAATAAAGACAACCGGTCTAGCCGATTCAACGCTACGTTATTTACGCGATTATAATTATATTCATATTAGTGATGGCAAACGTAAACAATCTAATAATCGTTGGAGTATGCCTAAATCATTCTTAAGTTATATTTTAGGTTTTCTATCTGCCTACTACATAATTCAGAGTATTCATTAAGTTACTTAGCACTAATTCAAATCATATTCAAATAATCTAATTCACTGGTCCTTAATTCTACATATGATAAACCTTGGTAATCTTATAGGCGATATACCGCCCATAAGATTACCAAAAAATAAGAACCCCAAAATACAAAACAAAAACTTACAAGTAAAATACTTGTAAGTCCCATTTCACTTATGGTGCCCGGGAAGGGACTTGAACCCCCACGTTGTTGCCAACAAAAGATTTTGAGTCTTCCGCGTCTGCCATTCCGCCACCCGGGCAATATTCATTTGACGACATTGATTATGATACCATCTCATTAGATTATTGTCAAGTAGAAGTAAACATTTTTTTATTTTTAATTATTGCCGGACAACTAAGAAAGAAAAGGGAACAATTAATGCCAAACATTACATTAAACAATACCAACATTAATTACCAAATAAAATACAGTATTCGCCGCAAAACCATCCAAATTAAAATTGAGCCAACTGGAATTATTATTGTTACCGTCCCCGCTGGTTTGTCGCAAAAACGAATCGAAAACCTGCTTAAGGATAAAACCGCATGGATTATCACTCGACTAGACCACATAACAAAACTTGCCAATTGTCCCATCAATTCCTCCCTCACTCCTGGCGCGAAATTGCTATATCTAGGTGAAGCCCGAATATTAAATATAGCTACAACTGATGCCAAAAGACCGCGAGTAACTCTTGATGGACCACTATTAACAGTCCACATTTGTGCTTCTGATCAAAACCACTATGATTCACTTTTTCAAGCTCTGCGGCAGTGGTATATTCGTACTGCAACCGAATACCTCATTCTTCGGACAGCTTACTGGTCTAAACAAATTGGTATTTGCTCCCAACATATCTCTATTCGAGAACAAAAAACCCGCTGGGGAAGCGCCTCACCCAGCGGCAATATTAACTATAATTGGCATATTATCATGGCTCCCTCAAAAATAATTGATTACCTGATTGTCCACGAACTCTGTCATATAAAAATTCCAAACCACTCAACTGATTTTTGGAAATTGGTAGCTCAGTCGCTTCCCGACTATAACGAATGCCGCAGCTGGTTAAAACAGAACGGACAGCTATTGACACGTATCCTTAGTCGAAGTTAACAAACTCTGACTTTTAATATACTCTGCCAAAAGGCTTGCAGCACCTGTAGTAATATTGAAACAATTCTTTCGCTGCTCATAACTTCCAAATGGTTGCCTGTTTAACACGCGGCAACAAGCTCCGCCAAATTTTTTGGAAAATAACTGGTGAAATTCTCCAGAACTTTTATAAGCCGGTTCGCGACTTTCTTCCTTGCTAATCCGCCCTTGTAACATATTAATCACCATAATACAACCTGTCAGCGCTCCACAAATGCACCCGTTATGCCCTATCCCACCACCAAATCCTGTCGCAATTCTTAACGCTTCATCACTTAAATTTAATTTAAGTTCCTCTCGATATGCCCGAACAACTGCCTCAGCACAATTATACCCTTCCTCAAAAAAACTCCCTGCTAATTCCTCTACCTTTTCACAATTACTCATTTCATCACCGCCATATATTATTAATCATTTACTCTCAGGGTTAAAATCACTTTTCCCATCGAGCAATCCTTTTCATTACCAAAGTAGCAAGTGTGACTCCCAAAAAAGCTGTAACCAACTGAGGCCATCCCATTGCAAACAGCAGCGCTGTTGCCATTTTTGTTTCAACTTTTAACAAAACTAAAAGCCATGCAAACATTAAGTACAGAACCAGCGCCTTTAGAACCGCGGCAACAATAGCAAATAGCGAGCGCCGCCAAGTCACACCTATCTTAAGAACTGCCACATATATAAAATTAGCAATTGCAATTGGAAGGATAAAGATTGGTAACGGCAAAATGCCCTGTGAATAAGCTACAATCGGCGCAATAACTCCAATAATTGCCGCCAAATACAACCCGACCATTTCCACTGCAATCGCCAGACACGCATTAACCAATGTACCAGTAATAAAATTCGAAAGAGTTGGTAAGGGAATCAAAAATCGCAACCACTGAAAAAGCAAAGTTAACGTTAAAAGCAAAGCAGCCCGTACCAGTGCCTTATTAGCTATTTTTTTCACTTATGTCGTCTCCCTACAACTATTTGTGCCACTTATGCCGTTGTCGCGGTGGTCCGCCTGAACCACCTTGTTTCGAAATACCCCAGGCAATAAGAATAAAGAAGACGATCTCGCGAATTAACTCATTAATAATACCAAGATCAAACAAGATTTCAAGTGCGATTATCACACCGATAAACTGCATACTCCTTTTTAAGTCAATATACGGATAACGACGCAGAGTTAAATAACAAGCGCTAAACACCAACAAGTCGATTATAACCGCTATCACGGGGCTAAAAATCAAGTATTGCAAAATTCCATATTTTATAATACTGCCGCCTAACATTACAGCTAAAATAACCAACCATGGTTTGTTCATTCAAACTCCTCCTATTTTTGTTTTCGTTTTATTATATACGATCAAACTACAAGAAACAAATTTACAATTTACTTATAATTATTGATTATAAGCTACGTAAAGCACTAATAACAGGCCCTTAACATCACGGTTAATGGAAGAAACCAGCTTCCCGTACCGCGACTTTAAGCGGCCTGATCTTTATAGAGTTGCGTTTAATGACATGCAAAAAGTTGCAGGAATAACACACTAAAACGTGGAAATGTTCTCATCATTAGATAAACGAGGTGAACCACAATGTACTGGAAAACAAGCGGACCCGCGAATACCTTGGGCACGATAAAACTAGCACTAGAAACTGCGACCACCAAAAACATTAAGGATATCGTAGTTGCATCTTGCAGTGGTCAAACAGCACTCCTACTAGCCGGAAAAACTTCCAATCTAGTTTGCGTTTCCCATGCCCAAGGCTTTGTCGATCCAGGCACCAATGAAATGTCTGAAACTATGCGCTCCGACCTCATCACTAAGGAAATAAAAGTACTTACCACTACACATCTCCTCTCTGGTGCTGAACGAGGCATAAGTCGAAAATTTGGTGGAGCATATCCGATAGAAATCATGGCTCATACCTTACGCATGCTCGGTCAAGGAGTCAAAGTATGCGTTGAAATCGCAGTTATGGCCCTTGACGCCGGCCTCGTTCCATTTGGAAAAGAAATTATTGCAATTGGCGGCAGTTCTAAAGGTGCCGATACCGCTGTTATAATTCGTCCTGGTCACGCTAGCAATATATTCGATACTTATATCAGTGAGATAATATGCAAACCTAAATAGGATCCATATTCTTCCTCCTGTAAAAATGCACCAACATTATAACAACACCATAGAAATGTTCTCTGTACCAACTTATTGAGCAACATTTTGGGAGTTAAAAGGAGACAAAATGATCAAGCGCAATAACGCTATACAATATACCCGAGGTCTAGCAATGCTAGGAGTAATAGGCATCCATGTCGGTGCCTATTCTCTTGACTCGCCGCATCCAAACATTCATCTTTTTGCCGCGCTAGATATCTTTACCAGGTTTAGCGTACCAATTTTTTTCTTTCTTTCCTCTTTTGGTCTCTTTCTTAATCACGACCTTGAAAAGCCATTCTCTTATACCACCTTCATAAAAAAACGTTTCCGGGTCGTTCTTTTACCATATTTGATTTGGTCAATAATCTATCTGGCAAACAATGCCCTGCTAACTAATTCTATAAGTTCGCCTTTAACACTTATAGAAACATTATTTTTTGGCCTGGCTTCATATCATCTTTATTTCTTAGTTATTTTGCTATGGTTTTATATTCTTATGCCCATATGGCGAATTATACTTCGCTTTATTCTTAAAGCACCTCTACCTGCCCTGACCATGCTCCTGATACTTCAGATTGCATTTAATTATTACTCTAGCTATTCATTACACTGGCAACCAAATAATTACCTTGCAAATCTTTTTGTCCGTTACCGTTTAAATTACCTGGTATTACACTATTTATTTATCTTCCTTTTCGGCGCTATCTGTGCTCTTCGCCTCGCAGACTTTTCCAGTTTTATTAAAAAAGGCCGTTCAATGATAACTGCCTTCTTCCTGGCTTCACTAACCGCACTACTATTTAATTATTATTGGTTATTAGCCAGCCGAGGATTAACCCCAGCCGAAGCTGCTGGCATTGTCCATCAACTTAGCCCCATCGGTGTCATCTATACTTTGGCTACCAGCCTATTCTTATTCTCTCTATTTTGCCAGCCTCAACACAAACTAACATCCACTATACTAGAAACCCTTGGTCATTACTCTTTTGCCGTTTACTTGGTGCATCCCTTGATTTTAGCATACCTAACTAAATTTATTGCCACAAATAACTTTTCACTTAATGTACCTGTAGTAATCGCCATATTTATGGCTACCGCAACTTTCAGTCTCTTTTTCGGTACTCTAGTAGAAAGATTCTCACAACGTTTTTATCTTGTAGGCCTACTTCTAACTGGTGCCAAACAATCTCCGAAAACTTCCCCAAATCAAGATATCGCTATTTCTGCCTAAAACAACTCATCAGTTTCTTCCATCTGGTTTAAGGAAAATCGCAGTAAAAATGGGTTGCAGTGAAAACTCTGATTTTCACTGCAGCCCATTTTAAATAAGCCACATTCAACTATCTAGTCAAAAAAAGGCCAATTTTTCTCTTTCTCTGTCATCAAGCAACATCGGTAGTGCAAGTTCACCGCTCACATCCATCTTTTTCTCCTGTCTTGTCCTTACCCTTAGCCAATACACAATAATCAGCTGGCAAAATCTCTTAATAGCCTTAACACTAGATGGCTCAGGGTAAACTAACCAACATTGGTAATATTCAGTAATAACATCGCTAACAGTCGTAGAAGTGCCTTGTCTTGTAGCATAACGGGCTATAGCGATAAGTTCTCGCACCAAAGAAAAAAGCGCCCGTTGCCGAAAAGAATCGTCGTATTCCCCACTACCAAACTTAAGTTCACGTGCTAGAAGTTCTCGCCCCGTGTCTAACAACGGCAAAACATAAGGAAATGAATTCTTGATCCCCTCCCTGGAAATAACAAGCCGTACAACTTGCCCAGCTCCATTTACTGCTAAATCTAGTCCTTGAAGGCCACAGCGGTTCAGGATTGCTTTGAGGGTAAAAGCAATAATTTTGGCCGCCAAATCGCTGTTCGGATTGAGACTGGCTATTCCGGCTGAATTATACCATTCCCTAATAAATTCATTCATGTCATCTTCTGTTAAATTGTCACTAGATAGCAACAGCCTAACAAATTCAGTAAGCACAGCCAGCATCATGGCATCATCATTTTTAATTATTCGGTGAAGCCAGACACTAACTATCCCATTCACTTCAATTCTAAAACCATTGTGCCAACATTGTTCATCAATAGCATCAGCCAATCTCACTGTAAGCTCACGAAAAAGCCCGTTATCACGACGCCGAAGGGCCAAAATACCTATGATTTTTATAGTACTAAGAACTGACATAACACCCTCGTCTTCCCGCCTATCCATTACCACGAAGACGACCTCTGCTGCTTTTGCAGCTAAAAAATAGTAGTTCTCCCTATAACTTATAGCAGCTATCAGCGTCAATTGCTCACACGCCAAATAAATATCGCCTGACGGCATATTCTTTAGCAATTGCCTAAATGCGTCCAAAGCACCAGCAGCAATATCAGGCTGTTCGCGCCGCAGCGCAGCTATAATAATTCCCGCAAGTTCTGGCGATTCATTATTGCGGATTACCCCTTCAGAGAAAGCAATTTTTAATAAATCAATAGCTTTATATCCAAAAACAGCATTATCAGTCGCAATACATATATCTATCAAGCGATAAATCGAATCAAGCAGTTGAGTAGTCCGACGATTATTCCAGCCTGAATCAATCTGTTTAACACGGGAAGCTATCTTATCATACCGTTTTGCCATATTACGAGAACGAAACCAAACATAAAGTGCGGTTCCCAACCCACCAGTGACCACAATCGCAATTGTCCACCCTATCATAAGTGCTCCCTTCACCACCACTCATTGGCGTTGATTTCCGCCTGATAAATGAGACTTAATTCAGGTGGGATTTTAACCCCATCTGGATTTTAGTCGAATTATCCAGGGAATTAGCCATTCCTTACTCCAGCCTGCAGAGGATGGAGCACGAGAACGGGTTATTCATCGGATAAATGCCTGTAATATCTTAGAGTTATTGACACTAGAGTTAAAGGTACAAACATCTTGGTTATTTGACACCACTATGGCTCGCTTTCTTTATCTAACCACCAATTGGTACAAAATCGCATGTGCTTCGTCTGCCTCCGACTCTAAAACCATTAATTCACACATTCCGTCACCTTGCATAGAAACTCCAGCCGGTCTAATATTAGCAAGAATGCCTTCATCTGAAAGCAGCTTCTTCATTGCTTCAGCCTGAGTACGGTTAGTCGCAATATAAACTACTGTCCACATATTGCCTCCTCCAGACAGATTAGTACCATCTAAGATTAGAAATCATTTTGAAGTTTTTATTTTTTCCAAAGTTCTCTGTGATCATTCATTATTCCTTCTGGCACTGGCTAATCTATTTACACCACTTCTCAACCATTCTGAAAATTCGCTAAAAAACCAGTCGCAATATTATAACCAACCAAACAAGGCAATTAGTTCCATTTAGCCATTTACGTATCATGTACAGCTATCACATTTTCCCGGTAAGAAAATTCTTTATTTTATAAGCTGCAAAACATGCTTAAACTCGCTACTGTCCGAACGTTCCAACCATTCATAAAGAGCAATTTCCACTGCAGAAATAATGCCACCAGCTTGCCTTATCTTATCAATACCAAGTTCTTTATTAGCTAAAGTTCGCGAACCAACTGCATCACTGATAACATGCACATTGTAACCATTATCCAAAGCATCCAATGCAGTCTGCCCTACACAAATATGAGCTTCAATACCAACCAAAACCAAAGTCCTAACCTGTAAAACAGCAAGCCTTTCATTAAAACCTTCGGCACCGAAACAACTAAAAACCGTTTTATCCAAAGGCTTTAAATCAGAAAAAAGTGCACTAATTTCAGCATTAGTAGCTCCAAGTCCCTTGGAGTACTGCTCAGTAACTATAACAGGAACAGCTAATGCTTGTGCGAACTTTACCATTCTTACGGTATTTTTCAGCACCGTCTTCCAGTCATTAATAGCATGAAGAATCTTATCCTGAACATCAACAACTACCAGCACACTATCGGCCCTGTCCAGTTTATGAGGATGACTCAAGACGCTTTCCTCCTTTATCCCATATTAGTTAGATCAGCCTAATGAGAATATTCTTGTTATTACCATATAATCCTTTCCCGTTACAACAAAAATATAAGTTCAAACTACAACCTAATTAAAATCCAACTTGTTTTAATTTAAAAGAACCCCGAAAGTCAGTTTCAATAACTTTCGGGGTTCCTAATTAAATACCTTGTATAATAAAAATTGCCCACCAGTTTTAAATTTTAAGCATTAGCCCGCTTTAATTTTTCTAAATTCTTCAGTTAAAATCGGCAATACTTCCATCACATCACCAACAATCCCAAAGTCAGCCATACGGAAGATTGGTGCGTCAGCATCTTTATTTATTGCGATAATAATATCGGAAGAAGACATTCCGGCCAGATGCTGGATTCCAGCATCTACTGCAGCACGGGACGCACCCACAGCACCACCCAGAGCATTTGCTAAGTCTTCAATCAGTGTGAAGTTTTCCGGCTTGCACATACCACGTCCGCCGGACACTATTACTTCAGCTTCTTCTAAATTACAGGACGCGCTGCAAACCTTGATAACCTCTATAAGCTTCGTCCGAATATCTTCAGGCTTAACTTTGCTGGACACCCGAATAATTTCTCCGCTTCTTGAGTTATCAGGCTGCGGCTTTTTGAATACGCTCGGACGGACAGTTCCCATCTGC
>JAGGAC010000064.1 GCA_017889635.1 Bacillota bacterium
GTCAATCGCTTTTGCGCTTGGCTAGCTTTGCTGTTCCCTAACATGCATTTTGCATAACCTTCGAATAATTCGCTTGACTTTTCTTAGCAGGTTTAATTTGTGGTATCAAGGCTATAATACGGATTGGTGGGAAGATTGCAATTTTAACGGCAACATTGCCACCATTTGTTAAGGATTTATTGAAAGCAGGAGATAATCCTGTTGAATTTGAAGAAGCAACTTTTATAAATGATATTAAAAGACATAATGTAAAAATTTATGAGTGCGAGATTGATAGTAATATTATATTCAATAAATATTGGGCAAATAAACAGAAAGGTATAAGCAATAAAATTCTTATTGTGTGTAATACTGTAAAAAAGGCGCAGCAAATCTATGTTGAACTTATGGACAAAGGTATTACATGTGTAAATATATTACATAGCAAGTTTATTAAGTGTGAGAGAAGCGAAAAAGAAAAAGAAATTCTAGCATTTGGGAGAAACGAAAAGAGTGGCGAGGGTATCTGGGTATGCACTCAAATTGTTGAAGCAAGTTTGGATATTGACTTTGATTATGAGTTTACGGAACTCTCAGATTTGAGTGGCTTGTTTCAAAGACTTGGAAGATGTAATAGAAAAGGTATAAAGCCTATAGATGAACCTAACTGTTTTGTTTTTCTGAATATAGATAATAACCTTTTAACGAATGGAACAAAAGGATTTATTGATAGGAAACTATATGCATTATCCAAAGAAGCAATGTTAAACAAAACAGGGATATTGTCCGAGAATGATAAAATAAATATCATCAATCAATATCTTACGACAGAAAATCTAAAAGGCAGTGACTATTTACGAAAGTATCATGAGTTTGCAGAGTGGATAAAGAATTTATATCCATACGAGATAGATAAAAGTGAAATAAATCTTAGAAACATTGTATCTTATGATGTCATCCCATATGAAGTGTACCTAAAACATAAAGATGAGATAGACAGTAACTCTACTGAGTTACTAAGGGTCATAAATTCAAAGTTGGATAAAAACGAATTAGAAATAGTAAAATTAACAAAGCTTAAGAAAAAAGAAGAAATTAAAAAATATACCGTGCCAGTGGGAAGATATGATATTTACTTTGAGTGGGGTAATACAATTGTTGGAAAAGTTCAGTTAGGTAAGAATGAATTTATCAACGTTGTAAATTGTCAGTATAACAAGTTAGGCTTTATAAGACTCAATATTAAAGATGTTAGAGGGATGAAAGAAAATTTCGACAATTTCTTGTAATATGTTATTGAAATTTTTAAACTGGCAAAAGTATATCTGTCGACCTAAAGTAATGTATGAAGTACTTGGGGTCGACAACGCTTTCAGATTAGTATTTTGATTGTTAATTATAACAGATTAATTGCCAATGCATTTGTCGTAAAAAGAGGAATTTAACTACATCGACAGAATTGTATATTTCAGTGTATATAGTAAGAGGGCTTTTGACTTACTGAGTATAAATCTAACCATACTGGAATGTAAATACAGATGGAGAGTTTTCGGTTACTAGCGCTGGTGTAGTATAAATCTAACCATACTGGAATGTAAATCGCCAAAATCATTTGACAAGGATGTTCGATAGCTCAAGTATAAATCTAACCATACTGGAATGTAAATTCAGCGCCGCCGGTTCTAGATACCAGCCCATATCCTAGTATAAATCTAACCATACTGGAATGTAAATCTGCACACATAAAACCATTGACATAGCTCCCCGTGTATAAATCTAACCATAATGGAATGTAAATGACGAAGATGATGTGGAGCCAGCTTGGTTTCATCATGTATAAATCTAACCATAATGGAATGTAAATATTGTTTGATGCAACTCGCCTGAGTTTATAGCCATTGGTATAAATCTAACCATAATGGAATGTAAATCCTTAATGGATTATATCGCTCACCGTTATTGGCAAAGTATAAATCTAACCACAATGGAATGTAAATAACCAGAAATGCATCATAAACCGTGTCAGCTGTAACGTATAAATCTAACCATACTGGAATGTAAATACCATTCCTACAGCGTCAGCCAGCTCCGCATACCGTATAAATCTAACCATACTGGAATGTAAATGAATCGCCTGGTTGCACTAATTGCGGTGATGATATCGTATAAATCTAACCATACTGGAATGTAAATGGAGATGTCTTTCTGTTTACTTATAGGAATATCACGTATAAATCTAGCCATACTGGAATGTAAATTCGATTGCACTTGTCAGTATCGCGCACAATAACCGTCGTATAAATCTAACCATATTGGAATGTAAATAGCGGTATATTGATTTATTTTGACGACAACTTGACGACAACGCAGTTGATTTTATGCTAAATTAACCGATGCTATTTGTAACTCGAAAGCCAACAAACCCTTGTAAAATGAGGCTTAGTGACATTAGTCGAAATTACTTGAAATATGTTTCTTGTAATTCACATTCAAGAGGTCACTGGTTCGAAACCAGTATGCCCCACCAGTAAATTCAAGGCTTCGCAGCGATGCGAAGCCTTTTTTGATGTAATGTTGAATTCATGTTTTTCACGCTATAATTATTTATTTTGCGCTTATAAAGTATTCATCAAGGGCTTGTAAAAACAATGGGATCGTAGGATTGGTGGCATCTTTTGGCCAGGCCGCGATTAATTGGTTATATTCGTTTTCTCCTTCAAGTTCTACGAAGCTAAGGGTGTTGTCGGTATATGTTTTTAAGGAGAGCGGGAGTACGGCAATTCCCAGTCCCGCCTCTACCATTATGAGGAGTGTTTCTATAGATGGCGCCTCGGCAACAATGTTGGGCATAAAGCCGCTGGTTACGCAATCGCGAATTAGTAGATTGTAGCCGATAGGGACATCTTTATGACTAAAGTGTACAATTGGTTCATTGGCCAAGTCTGAGCGGGAAAGGGTTGATTTTTTAGCTAGCGGGTGATCTGGAGGAACAATGGCACATAAAGGATCGCGGCAGACGTTTTTCCAGTTCAGTTCAGGAAATTCTTCAATACCATAAGAAAACAAAAAGGAGATATCTATCAGATTTTCTTTTAAAAGGGTATGGAGGTCATCGCTGCTTTCCTGAAAAAGTTTGATGTATATTTTCGGGTACTTCTGTCTAAAATTTCGGATTATTTTGGGTAAAAAAATTTTTTCGTTTGGTCCTTGAAAGCCTATGGAAAGATTGCCTTGAGAGCCGGAATTGGCCAAGATGGTTTTTTTTATTGCTTCCTCGGATTTTTCCACAAGAAATTTTGCTTCTTTATAGAAAACCTCTCCGCCGTTTGTCAAGCGGACGATCCGGCTGTTGCGGTAAAAGAGCGGGGTGCCTAGTTCTTTTTCTAAGGTTGCAATTTGTTGACTTATTGCTGTTTGAGCAATGTAATGTTCTGCGGCCGCTTTTGAAAAATTCAAATGTTCCGCAACTGAAATAAAATAGGTGAGTTGCTTAAAATTCATAGTACAGCCTCCTATAGTAGGTGAACACTTAACCATATTATATAGAAGAAACACTCTATTCAAAAGAGTGTTTTTTTTGTCGATGGATTAGACGTAGGAAGGTATGATTTTGTTGCTCATGCCTCGTAAGCGTTTTTAATCATTTTTAGCTTATAGGTATACCTAATTTTCATGTTTCACTAACAATGAGGTGTGTCAGTATAATTTAATTGTCAGATAATTAACAATATTTTATTTAAGACTGGAGGAATATGAGATGGTGCGTAGAGACGGTACATTTAATAAGTAAACGAGTGTTAGGAGGGCTATTGTGAACAAACAAAACTTTATGGTAACGTTGGCAGCACTTACGCTTAGTTTGGCAGGTACAGATACGACGCTGATAAATGTTACGTTAGGTTCAATGACTCAGGCTTTTCTAGGAGTAGACCCTGTTTTAATTTCTTTGGTAGCAACTTTGCCATCATTAATGATGATTCCTCTTCCTTCTATTGGCGGCAGGTTATGTTACTACTATGACAAGAAAAAGCTTTTGGTATTTTCGATGATCCTCTATATTATTTCAGGGGTTGGAGGGTATTTATGTGCCAGCAGTATCTACCTTGTGCTGATTTCTCGCGCATTTATCGGAATTGCTGCCGGAATTGCGGCCACGGTAGGGCTTTCGATAATTCCGGAAATCTATAATGAATCAGAACGAGCCAAGATTTACGGTTGGAATAATGCTTTTAACGGCGGTGTTTCAACTGTATTAACAGTGGCGGCAGGGACGCTCGCGGCAATTCAGTGGAATTATGCTTTTTTAGCCTACTTAGCCTTTATTGTGGTGCTGTTTATACAAGTGATTGCCTTGCCTTCGATGCCGCCTGAGCGATTCTACAAAAGAGAAGAAGAAAATAGCGGAGCTAAAAAAGAAAAATTAGGATGGACAATTTTTGTTTTAGTATTTTGCCTGTTCGGGTTTATGATGATTTCGTTTATCAATATGATGAAGCTGCCTATTGTTATAATGGAAGGCCATATTGGAGGCCCTATGACGGTGGCGAATGCATATAACGTGTATAACATTACCGTAATTATAATGGGGATCATTTTTATGAAGGTATTTAAGACTTTCAAAGATTATACTCTGGTACTTTGTGTTGCTGTTTCAGCAGTCGGGTTCTTTATCGTCGGAACTACACAAGACGTTAATATGATATATATTGCGAGTATTTGCAATGGAATCGCTGGGGGAGCGTTTATCCCGGCTATTACAACGCGAGTATCGGCTTTGGCGCCTAAATCACAAATGTCTTTGATTATGGGGACAATTGTTCAAGCTATGATGCTGGCGATGTTTGCTTCTACTTTTGTTGAACCTCTACTGAGGGTGTTTTATGGTCTGCAGCCGGCAGCATTTTTGTTTAAATTCGGCGGCGTATGCTTTGCCATTGCGACAGTAATTTCTTTCCTGTGGCTAGTTGTAAGAGGAAACAAAAGAAAGTTAGATACTGCTGAAAATATTTAGCGTAAATAGAAGCGAGAATCTGATTAACAGGTTGAAATATTGAGGCTTAATAAAGCGAAATATCTAGTTTTCAACAATTGAAGTAATGAAATGAATATTTATAAATGTCATAAAAAGGGAGTCTTGATAATGGGAGAAACGCAAATGAAAAATATTGAGGCCGACGTAGTTGTTATTGGTGCAGGTGGTGCAGGCATTCCTGCAGCTTTGTCCGCGGTCGAAAACGGCGCTGAAAGTGTAATTGTATTGGAAAAAAGAAAAACAGTCGGTGGCAATGCGGTATTTGCTAACGGGATATTTGCCTGTGAAAGCCTTATTCAAAGAAGAGCCATGATTGATGCTCCTAAAGATGAAATTTATAAAAAGGCGATGGCTTGGCATCGTTACAGCAGCCGGATTAATCCGCGGATTCTCCGTGCATACATTAACAAATCCGGTGATACCATTAGTTGGCTTATGAAGCGAGGTATCGAGTTCGAAATAGGGGCTCAGTGGCGTCTGAATTACCATCAAAATCCCTGTTGGCATGTAATTAAAGGCCATACTCCGTTGGGACGCTTTGCTCCGGTTGTAAAGTCGCTTACTGATGAATGCCGCGAAAAAGGTGTTCAAATATTGCTTGAGACAACTGGGGAAAAAGTGCTGCGCGGTTCAGAAGGCGAAGTTGTCGGAGTTATTGCGGTACAAGACGGACAAAAGTTCGAAATAAAAACCAAAAGCGTTATTATTACGACCGGCGGTTTTATGGGAAATAAAGAGTTGCTTAATAAATTTTTCCCGTTTTATGATGAAAGTTTTGGCGGTCTTGTTGTACCGCATGAGGGAGACGGGATACAGTTAGCGGCCGAGGCCGGGGGAGCTTTGGATGATGTTGCTACGTTGGTAAGGGAACATGGACTGACCTTTACAAAAGATCATTCGCTTGGTCAAGCGGCTAGACAACCGAACGCAATATGGGTGAATAAGAAAGGGCAGCGCTTCCTGGATGAAGCATCTGCCGAGCAATCGCAGATATGCTCTAATGCCATCATTCGTCAGCCCGGGAAGGTTGCTTATGCCGTTTATGACGAGCAAATGATCGAGGAAGTCATGGAAAAAGGCTGGTTTTTACCGCATGCACCAATCAGACCGATTCCATCAGATTTGAAAGAAATACTGCAAAATGAGGTTGCAAATGGCGGCGAGGTAAAAATATCGGACAATTGGGATGAGATAGCCCGGTGGATAGGGGCAGAGCCAAATGTCCTTAAAGCCACTATTACTGAGTATAATTCGTTTTGTGACCATGGCTATGATGAGGACTTTGTAAAAGAACGCAGATTCTTAGCGCCGCTGTGTAAAGCACCTTACTATGTTATCAAGTTTGGCGTACTTTTGATTGAAACAATTGGTCCGGTAAGAATTAACCACAATATGGAGATTATTGACAAAAATGATGATCCCATTCCGGGACTATATGCTGCCGGAGTTCTTTCAGGAGGCTGGTTGTCTGATGATTATTGCGGTGAGTATTTGTTTGGCAGTGCGCTAAGTTATTCGGTGAATTCGGGACGAATTGCCGGAGAAAATGCAAGTCTGTATATCAAGGAAAAGTAATCTGCTTATTGAGATAAGCATAGAAAAAAGAGGCGAATATAGATGAAAAGGTTAGATACAGATGTAGCTGTCATTGGGAGCGGTCCATCAGGAATGGCGGCGGCTTGTTCAGCGGCAGAGAATGGAGCACAAGTAATCATTTTGGAAAAAGGAAAAACAATGGGCGGAGGCGTGCAAGGGGGGAATGGACTGTTTGCGGTTGAAAGCCATCATCAAAAGGCAAAACAGTCATCATTAACCAAAGCAGATGCCTTTAAGTTCTTGATGGATTATACTTACTGGAAGGTCGATGCTCAATTAGTGTCAGCCTACGTTGACAAGACGGCCAGCACTATCGATTGGCTGGAAAGTCTGGGAATTAACTTTATTGATGTTGTCGCATATTTTATTGGCGCTGAGTATACCTGGCATTTCAAAGATCCCGAATCGCCTGCCTTTACTGATGCAATTTTTGCAAAAGCTAAAACCCTTGGAGCTACTATTCAACTGGAAACTTCGGCCAAGAAACTTATCAAAGAAGGAAGTAAAGTCGTTGGTGTAATTGCCGAAGATAATTCAGGACAAGAGATTGAGATTCGAGCTAAGGCTGTTGTTATCGCTACCGGAGGCTTTGGCGGGAATAAAGAAATGATCAAAAAGTTAACCGGGTATGATCATGGTGTTGACCTGTTTACCTTTGCTTTCCCGGAAGTCCAGGGAGACGGTTTAAAAATGGCCTGGGATGTTGGGGCCGGAAAATCAGACGTGATGATGAATACGCATGTTTGTTTGCCTGATCCGTATGGCGGACCGGGAGGAACTGGTTTTGAATTAGGCTCATTCAGACAGCCAAACCTAATGGTTAATCTTGATGGCGAAAGGATTATAAATGAGGAAATAATGCGTGTTCCAGGCTTTGCAGGGAATGCTGTTCATCGGCAGAAAAAGGGCTATGCTTTTATGATTTTCGATGAAGCTGCGAATGAATACTACGATAACGGATGGGATTTTGTTATGTCGAAGCTTCCCATCACTAAATCAAATAATTTAGGAGCCTTGATCCAGAAAATCCAAAATGAAGGTTACGAACACTTATTTTTGGCAGATTCTTTGGAAGAATTAAGCGCACAAACAGGAATAGACCTTGAAGGCCTGAAGAAAACAGTTGCTGAGTATAATAAGGCTTGCGAATCCGGTCAGGACGATAAATTTTTTAAGTCGACAAAATATCTTAGACCATTAACTAAGCCTAAGTTCTATGCTGCGAGATTTTCCCAAGGCGGGTATGGCAGCCTTGGGGGAATTAAAATAAATCATAGAACCGAGGTTGTGACTGAAGCCGGAGAAGCTATTCACGGACTTTACGCAGTCGGTAATGATGCCAATTCCATTTATAATGGAGCATATCCTTTTGTTATTTCAGGTAATGTATCATCGTTCTGCTACAATAGCGGACGAATTGCCGGTGAAAATGCCGCAGTATATATAAAAGGTTAGTTTAATATTTTTCCGTATGTCTTTTCCGGCTGCGTAGTGTTTTAGCTAGGCGGTCAGGGAAAGGCATACCGGATAAATGGTAACCCAACAGAAAGGAAATAGTGCGAATATTTCCAAAAATGTACGCATTATGGGTGTTTAGTTTGTTACTTAGCTTACATGTCCGTTAAGGGGGTGGTAACTTATTATTTCAAAGCAAAATGTTTTTGAGGGAACAATGGATACTCAAAGCATTATGTAACAAAACCAATAGAGGAGGAAAGTTATGAAGAAATGGCTGGGTATTATTTTGACATTAGTAATGCTATTCAGCATTACGTCAACTGCGTTGGCTGCTGAAAAAAGCAATCCGTGGGTGGACATGCCTAAAGGACATTGGGCATATAATGCGATTGCAAAACTTGCTCAAGACGGGATTGTTGAAAACTCTGATAATGCAGATAAGATACTAACACGGTATGAAGTTGCTAAAATAGTCGCTAAAGCTGTAGCGCATGAAGACAAGGCAAATGCAGAGGATAAGGCCCTTATCAAGAAACTTTCCCAGGAATTTTCTAAAGAACTTGCGGATTTGCATGTCAGCATTTCCTCAATAGACCAAAAAGCAAATAAAATTAATTTTGGCGGCATCCTTATTCTTAAATATGATCACCAGAGTGCAGGAACAACTCCCAACTGGGTTTTTAGCACGTTTAATCCCAAAAAATATACTCCTATGCAAGTTGAGGGGTGTAAGTTTGTTTTAAGCGCAAATTATCGTGTCAGTGATATTTGGACAATTCAGACGATGGGTGAATTTACAAGAGACTTTGAAGATGTAGTGTCTAATGGGACAGGTCTTACTTCAGGCAATCGTGATGAAACTAAGGGAATGTGGGTTTCAGGAAATTTCCCGGGATACAGGATGAATATTGGCCGTTATCCATATAAAGATGCTACGTATGGTTTTGTACTGGATGAGTTTCTGAGCGGGGCTCAGATTATACTGGGGCATCCAGCTCAGCCAGGACCAGGTCCTGGAGCCGGAGCAGGGCCATCGGTGACCCTTAATTTCGGCAAAATTGATCAGGGCTATAATTTAATGAATTGGCGAGGGCTTCCATCTTCATGGAGTTTTATATCATCTTATGCCCAAAATGATCCTCTATTTTCGGATAGTGCGCCAGGGATTAGTTCAGCCGATATAGCATATCCGCTTAGTCCAAAGACCAATTTAACCGCAGATTATATTCATTTGACAAGCTCTGATGATAGTACCTCATCTAAATCGTTCGCAGTAGTCGGATTTGATACAAAATTGTCAAAGAATGTAGGATTGAAAGCAGTGTATTCCAAGTCGAACTACAGCACCGACAATAAAGGATATATGGTTGGTCTTACTTATAAAGGTGCTATTCCATTCGTTCCCCACTCTTGGGGGGCTTATCTCAATTGGACTAAGGCTGAGGCTAATTCGACGATATCTACCGTAGATTATGATATAGAGGATTGTGTTTATGGGGCTAAGGGTATTACCGTTGGCTATGAATATGTTCCTCGGCCAGGTGTAATTTATATGGCTCGATATATTCATATGGTAGGCACCACCAGCGGGTATACCGATTATAAGAATGACTTTATCCGAGTTGCAGCACTTATACCAATCTTCTAGAAGGTATGGAGGATGTAATTAGTATATAGAAATTTATTTTAGACTTTGGCAAAATTTCTATTAAGGGAGCGAAATATATGAATAAAAGTTTAATTGTCGGTCTAACGTTTATTGTTACCATAGCCATGGCGGGGACGGCAATGGCTGCAACAAATCCGTTTTCCGATGTTCCGGTAGGTCATTGGTCATATGCAGCTGTTAATAAGCTGGTTAATGACGGCATTATTGAAGGTAACGGTGATGGTACCTTTAAGGGAGACAAGCCGGTTTCGCGTTATGAAATTGCGGTAATTGTTGCGAAAGCCATGGCAAAAGAAGATAAAGCTAATGCTGAAGAACGGGCGCTAATTAATAAGTTGGCTGCCGAGTATAAAACTGAACTTGAAGGAATCGGCGTTCGAGTAAAAGAATTAGCAGCCAAAGTTGATAAAGTGTCATTTTCAGGTGTCGCGACAGTTAGATTTGACAATCAAAGCGGCGGGACTACCTTTGATGATCAGCATATTAATTTAGATCTTAATACTTCCTTTAATTTAGGCATGGGCTGGGCTATTAAAACGGAAACGGAGTGGCAGCGGCAGTTTAATCATCCGCAATCTGGGAACAGTGTGGGGCAAAAAGCGCAGGCAGAACAAATTTATCTTACTCGGCCAATTGGCGATGGAACATATAACATGGGTAAATTTAGGTATGTTCCGGCATATGGGCTAATCTGGAATGCGAAAGCTACCGGGGTCCAATATGGTTTTGGCAATACACTAAAAAGTACCTTAACCTGGGGCCATACAAATGACGAAAAAGATTTCAAAATGGCGGAAGCTGCCTGGGTTATCGGTAATAGTACAAATGTTAAAGCAGCATATTTGTCGGTAGAAGGAAGCCCAGGACGTGATAATTACTATGAGGCAGGTTTTGATACAAGAGTAGCCGGTGATTTGCAATTAGCTGCCGCTGTTTCTAAGGGAGATTTACCTGGTGTGTTCTCAAATAATAAAGCAGCTTATGCCAAGCTGCAATATCAGTCGGCAGATGTTTCGGTAGCAGGATCAAAAGACATTTTTGTAAAATATAGTAACATTCATACTAATGCTGCTTATGATCGCGGCGATGCTGACGATTGCACAGTACCTGAGGCATTTAATGTAACTTCGGTTCAAACAGTCAAGTCTAATTTTAAAGGGATTCATGTCGGATTTGACTATGTTCCTTCAACTAATTCCAAACTGACTATTTGGTATATGAAGGGTAAAGATGCCGATACCGGTTTGACAGATTATAAAGTAATTCGGGCTCAGATGGCCTATTTCTTCTAGAGGTGTTTGAGGACATGGAAATTAATTTTTGATTTGGGTATAGTATACGAGATACAAATGTATTGTACATTTAATAAAAAATTCCCTGAAATATATTATAAGTAAGGATTATAAAAACTTCACTACCCATTAAAATAATATACGGTGCATCTAGCTTAAAAGTGGCTCAACTAGAATTCGAGAAATTGAAGCAGTCATGGTCAAATTATCTAGGAGCAATTGGCGTTTGGGACATAATGCTATCTGTCAATAGGCTTGCTGTTAATATCTAGGAAATTTGCTTTGTTCCAGATATTAACAGCAAGCCTATTTTCTTCATTCGATTGTTTCGTTCCAGCCATTTTTCTCTGGTTCTGCCTTCAAATTGTTTGTCACATGGATATTCGTTGCATTCAAAACAAAAATCAACACCATGTTGCCTAACAGAGAAGTTAAACATCTATCCAGCCTGCAGATGAAGAATGGATTTGAAGCTCTTCTAAAGATAATTTCACTGTACTGGTTAAGCTGCCTCCCGCTGGGGTATCGCCATCAAAACGCATGCTAAGAAAATGAATCATTCATAATACTATTAAAAACGATATTATGAATGATTCATTTTTCATTACAGCAAAGTTACATATGAAAAAATCAATAAATTCAAGGTGTGACTGCACTTTAAAAATCATACAAGATTCGCTTATGTACGATTTTAAGTGAATAAATTTTCTTAGCGTAGGGAAATCCGTATAACGTTGGTGCTACCTCAATTACTACAGAATATAAAAATAGTGTGCAAAACACGATAATCCTGATAAATTTAAATTTGTTATTTGCAAATAAACATTTTTAAATCATTCCACAGTAAAACTGATGAATTAGAAGGTGTCCCTTCAAAATCGTCAATAAAATCTTTGTAATGCTTCGCACCTAAATGAGTATATATTCCCTTTGCCCTTTCATTTCCTTTTACAATGCAAATGGACATTTTTTCGTATCCGTTATTATAAGCGTATTTACCAATTGTGAAAATCAATTTTTTCCCGATTCCTCCACCTTGCACGGGTTGTAAAATGTGCAAGGAATCAAGTAGTAGAATTTTTTTAAAATCATCATATGGCCTGTATGCCGCAAAACCAGTTATCATATCATTTTCGTCTACAGCAACAAAAGCTCCTTGTTTGTCTGTATGAATATATGACACCCACTTTTCTCTTGAATGTTCATATGTTATGCTTCTCAAAAATGAATCTGATAAAATGCCTTGATATGTAATCTTCCAGTTATCAGTATATATTTTAGCAATAGCTTGTATGTCTTTGTCCATTATTAGTTTAATAGTCATATGTATTCCTCCGATAATAATTTTAATTAAATTAAAATTATTATTCACTCAATCTAAATCTTTGGGCACTCTCCTACTTCGTAGGTATTTATGATTGCGGACTTTCCCTTAGCATACGTTTGGCTGGCGATCCCCCAAAAAAGAAGCCGTTTTCCTGTACGTTAAGGGATTGCAGTTTCTTTAACTTGCAATTGTCTTAATGCGTTTAAACTGGCAATTTCTTTAGAATCAAATCGATATTCTCCCAGAAAATTGATTTGTTTCCATCCAAGCGGAGACGTCAAAACTGTTATTAGGAGTGCGGTTAATATCTGGACAATTTGCTTTGCTCTAGATAATAATTTTTGACACCTATTTCCTTCATTCGATTGTTTCGCTCCAGCCATCTTTCTCTGGTTTTGCCTTCAAATTGAGTATCACATGGATACTCCTTGCATTCAAAACAAAAATCAACACGATGTTGTCGATGACAAGTTTTTGCATTGCATTCGATAGGGCAACGTAAATTATCACTTCGGCAACCACCACAAGATCCTTGGGTAAAGTGATGAAGAAATTCAAGAAATAGAGGATATTCCTTGAAGAAGGGGTTATTTACCGACTTCAGTTTTGCCACTCGTTCATAACCACTAAGCAGATCTGCTAGCCTCGCACTTAAGCTCTTGATCTCGCCGTTTTCATAGTCCACACATCTTGTACAATCTAATCCACAAACAGATAATTTGGTTCTTACCTCATCATTCATCATTGTTCCATCTCCTTCAAAATTATCACATGGAGTCTGACTTCTACCATAAATATAATCACGTTATCTTAGATAAAAATATTATTTCGCGGATCGTGAGCAGATTAGTGCTTTTACATTTCTTAACCTTCGGCCACTCCGGGACGGTCTTGAAGTGCCATCATGGTTGCTGTCATTGTAGCAACCAATTTGGGTTCTTCTGAACCTAGAGCAAAAACTTCGCCTGAGCAAACAGTAATTGTTCTCCCTGGTTTGACTACCATTCCTCTGGCTAGAAACCTCTCGCCCTTCGCTGGGGCAAGAAGATTAACCTTAAATTCAATTGTAAGGACCGAAGCTCCGGTAGGCATTAGACTGAAGGCCGCATAACCGCACGCGCTGTCTACAATGGTTGTTATCACGCCCGCATGCAGGAAACCGTGTTGTTGGGTAAGATTATCACGAAACGGAATGATAATTTCAACTTTACCAGGAAGGACCTTATGTAGTTTCGCACCGATTAAATTCATTACCGATTGCTGAGCAAAACTTGATTGGACAAGGTTTGCAAAATCAGGAGTTTGTGGCGAAAAATCACTTTTCAATTGCACCATATAACCCTCGTCTTTCTTATGCCTTATATATTTCAGGGGCGTACTTGGACTTGAGTGTCTTGTACAATTGGGGATGAAGCATGATGAGCGTGTGATGTCGTCGCCGGTATTGTAATTTTCGAGAGAACAACACCAGCGAAAATGAATGCTGCTCCGATATAGCCTTTTACAGCCAACACTTCATGCAGAAAAATGTAGGATAAAATCGCAGAGAATACTGGCTCCAGAGAAAAGATAAGTCCAATCCTTTCGGGTGACGTGTAACGTTGTACGATGGGTTGGACAACAAAGCCGTATGCGCTGCAAATCAAACCAAGACAAATAATTGCACTCCATTGTATCGGTGTTTCCGGTAGAGAAGGAGTCTCGACGCATAACATAAGCAAGGCCCCTAATAGAGCAGTTACCCCTAATTGAATTATGCTAATTAGAAGCGTATCTTCGTTTTTGGCAATCCTATCCAATACGACGATGTAAATTGCGTAAAACAGTGCTGCAAGAAGGCAATATACAGAGCCATTATCCAATGACAAAGAATCTTTTATTGTCAAAAGATATAGACCAGTAACGGCCAGAAGAATACTCAACATAATTGACTTATTAGGAAGTTTTCGTTTTAAGATACTCTCCAAGATTGGAACAATTATCACAGTGGTGCTGGCTAAAAATCCCGCAGTAGAAGCAGTCGTATGGTTGACACCACAAACTAGTCCGCCGAAAAGCAGAAAGAGGAGTATCCCAATCAAAGAGCCTTTTAGCAAGATGGATACAGTAAGTGTGCGAAAGCGTTGGAAAAAAAGTACCGCCATACATATAAAAGCAATTCCAAACCGCAGAGCTATCAAATTGAATGGGCTGATACTATCTAATCCAATTTTCATCAGCAAGTAGGAAGAGCCCCATGCAAGGGAGACGCTTGCCATAAGTAGTTCTGCTTTTTTACTATTCATTTTAATTTACAAACCATCCCTTGCAAACATCTATCCAACCTACAGACGTAGAATGGTGTTCAAGCTCATCCAAAGTTAATTTTATTGTGCTGTTTAAGCTGCCACCAGCTGTATATATGATGTCGAAACGTTTGAGGGATACATCCAGAAATACCCGTACCCCTTCGTTGAGAGCAAAGGGACAAACCGCGCCTGGGAAGTGGCCTATATATGTTTCCACCAGTTCGCCGGATATCATTTTTGCCTTTTGATGAAAGTAGGCTTTATATTTTGTGTTGTCTATTTTGGCATCACCTGCCATCACAATTAGTGTAGGTTGTTCATCGATAAGGACCGACATCGTTTTTGCAATACGTTCCGGCGTACAACCAATCGATATTGCTGCTTGTTCTACCGTAGCACCAATTTGGTCCCGCTCCACGACACGATCACCTAAACCAACTCCGCCAAAATAGTGTTTTACTTTTTCGAAAGACATTTTCTTCACCTTTTCTTGTATTTTCTTTATACGTAGTATATACTGCTCTTTGAAATAAGTAAAACAAATATATCTTATCAAAACATTAAGAAGGACGATGTGTGAAAAACATGCACCGATATATTGCACTGCAAAAAATTATTGATCTTGGGAGCTTTACGAAAGCAGCGGAAGCCCTTGGCTACACGCAATCCTCTATAAGCCAGATGATTTCATCGCTGGAAGAGGAGTTGGCTATTAAATTGCTATATCGTTCCCGTGTTGGAGTAAAGCTGACATTAGAGGGTGCGGATTTATACCCATTTATTGAAAGAACCATTCTTCAATATCAAGCCATGCAGGGAAAAGCAAATGAGATAAAAGGTTTAGAAACGGGAGTAATCCGCATAGGTACGCTTGCAAGTATTTCCTGCCACTGGATGCCACAGCTAATAAAAGAGTTTCAAGCACTTTATCCCAATATGCAATTTATTCTTCATCAAGGAGATTATAGCTCTATACAGGAGTGGATAAAAGTTGGGGCCGTAGATTTCGGCTTTATCACTCCTCTTGCCGTAAATGGTTTACAAACGATTACTATAAAAGAAGGAAGGATGTTAGCGGTTCTGCCAGCAAATCACAAATTGGCTTCCCATAGTACGGTTAGTTTGCATGAGATAGTGAACGAGCCATTCATTTTATTAGAAGAAGGTCATTTTAGTGAACCTATGGAAGCGTTTCATGCGTGCAATTTAGAACCAAACATAAAATTTTGTATCCATGACGATTATGCTATTATGACAATGGTAGAAGCGGGATTGGGTATCAGCATTTTGGCAGAGCTTGTGCTACGTCGTACGAATTATCATATTGTCTCGCTGCCGGTTGATCCTCTGATTATCAGAATAATTGCTATCGGATATAAAGATAAAAACAGCTTGCCGATTGCGAGCAAATATTTTATTGAGTATTTGATCTCGAATATAGAAAAGCTACCTTAAAATTGAAAATATTTAGGTCACACTTATGTGGTGTATACGGTAAGTATCGTTTAAAAACAGAGACACTCGATGTAGAACTGAATCCCGGTAATAGTTATTCTATACATGAAAATGTTCCCCATTCATTTGAAGCAATTGAGTGAGTAGAGGTAATAGATGTCTTTACACTGATAAGAAAAGATTATTTTTAGATACGGTTTTAAAAACATTGTGGTATAAGAAATGAGAAGTAATTGGACTGGCGATACGAAAGGTGGTTATGTTTTCTGAAACTGTGTTAAATTAATGCTTCGCTTGGCGATAAATTGAATAATTACCTCCATGTATTTAAGATATAACACATTAAATACATGGAGGTAATTTTATTGGAATTTAGACAGTCTATTTTTCTTTTTGCCGTCGCGATTAGGACACGGGATGAGATCCCGAATAATTAAAATCTTGAAGTACAAAAATTGACTGAGGAGCACTTTAGGATTTTGTAACTGTTAGCACGATTTTGCCTTCGTAGGTGCCGGATTTTATTTCTGTTGCGATATCGTCGATTGTCATGGTTACAGTGTAGCCTTTGGGGGCAGTAATGATGGCACCTTCCTCGATGGATAGAGCGGTCAGATAGGAAGTCGTTTCAACGACCCATTTTGAGTTTGCGTCAAGGGATGCAGATATACCATAAGGGCCATCTGTTGCACAATAGGTATTATTTATTTCCCCTAGTAGGTAATAAAACTCAGGGGTATCGCTGGTAATTTCTTCATTATTAAAGAGTGGGTGCTCTGTGGTAGCTGTTGTGATTGCGCCTGTTAGGGTGGCATTTTTTAATGTAACACTGACAGCACCGGAAGCGGTGAACCCATTGATGAAATCGCCGTTTAGTTCCATGTTGCTGAAGGTGGCGGTAACATCGCGGCTATAACTTTGGTCGCCACCAGAGTAATCCCAACTGGACATATTGGGGTCATCGTTTGGCATGGTCTGAAGGATGATACCGCTTTCTGAATTGAGCTCGGCATTGTCTGCGATTATGTTGGCACCACGGCGGCCTTTGATTTGAATTACTGTGGATTTGGTGTTGAGTACACTGCCTTTGTCAATGGTTAAGATGCTGCCGCCGGAGCCGTCATGCATCATAACTCCGATTTTCTTTGAATTTACCACGCAGCCATCGGTAAATGTGCCGGAGGCGTAATCACAGAGAATCAGTCCATAGTCGACTACATTAAAGGTACATCCGCTGAAATAATCCAGACAATCTCCGATGGCGTAGGCTCCATATCCGCTTTCGACAGTCTCAATTAGGCAGTTGGTGGCGTAAAGTCTGAGTTTTGTAGGGTTGTCTGTGGAAAGGGCACCCCATTGCTGGGCTTTGATATGGGTGTTGTTGTAGTATACTGTGGCATTTTCCACTACGTTCGTTGCACGAACGCGCCCTACAACACCAAATAGCCAT
>JAGGAC010000127.1 GCA_017889635.1 Bacillota bacterium
ATATTTCGGAAGAGGATTGCATATCCCGCAAATTACGAAGTCACGGGGAATGAGCCGATAAAACTAATTCTGTATATTAGTTTTACATTTCTATCAAATCACATGTTGAGTCAGTAGCACTCCTGCAAGAAAAATTATAGTTTTTTTTACGTAACGTTGTTCTAAATTTAAAGGCCGACTTAGCCGGTTGAAGTGAAGTAATCACCTTGATTTGTAATCTTTTATTTGAACTGTGTTAAATCGTTTAAAATTGAGTCGTTTTTAATGTTGTACAAGGGCTCGGTTCCTTCTTTGTACCTTATTAATATGCAATTCGCGCATATTAATAAGGCTTTTTTTTTATTTTATAAATCAATAGAACAATAATATAATGCAATTAAGAAAAATACACATAATTCAGTAAGTTCCTGTGGACACAAAAATTTTTATAATATGTACGATAACAACTAAGTAAGTGTAGTAAATACGAATTGCTACCTTAAGCGACTTGTTTAAATTTTTTTTGGAGAGTGGGGTTATAAGTGAGAAATACAATCTGCAACTGTTTTTAGCCAGAAGAGTATATCGAAGAAGTAACTAGAAAGTGAAACCAAGAAAGCTAACCAGACGCAGTTGGTAAGGCTAAAAAATGACGGGTATATTTGGATGAAAGTGAAAGGAGGTATTATACATGAAGGTGCTTAATTTTGCCTCAAATAACGTTAATATTGATCTTGTTAACCGCAATAAATCATGCACAGTTCGGCTAGGTGACAAATCTTTAAAATATATTGAAGGTGCAATTGTATGGGTAACACTGGGTCAAAAATTTGCACGGAAAAGAATGCTTTATATGGCGATGATTGACAAAGTACTTGTTAAACCGGTTAATAAGCTCACTGAAAAAGAGCGGTTAGGTGTGAATTCAGATATTAAGAATTGGAATGATATGTGTACTTTTCTTAAATCAATGTATCAGAAGGAGAGTATTTTAGAAAGTGATATAGTCACGGTAGTATATTTTTCAGAATTATATTAAAACAAAACAAGATAATTATGTTTGATTATATAAGAGACAGGAGGTGGAAGAATGAGTAAAGTTTTGGCTGGTGTTCACGCTAAGGGAAAATTATGCGTTGATAAGTTATTGCAGATAGGAGCGGCCGCTACGTAGGCAGTTTCCATGTATGGGGCAAAGATAAAATTTGGAGGGATATTAACATGACTACAAATACTCAAAAGTATTGTGACCAACTCTATCGCCGAGTCGTCGAACGAAATGCGAACGAACCGGAATTTCACCAGACCGTCCAGGAAGTACTTGGATCTTTGGTACCTGTTCTTGAGAAAAAACCCGAATATATTGAAATGGGAATTGTTGAGAGGATTGTAGAGCCGGAGCGTCAATTTATATTCCGTGTACCATGGATGGATGACACTGGCCGGGTAAGAGTAAACCGAGGCTTCCGGGTTCAGTTCAACAGTGCGATTGGACCTTATAAAGGAGGCTTGCGTTTCCACCCGTCGGTTAACCTCGGCATCATCAAGTTCCTCGGTTTTGAGCAGACCTTCAAAAATTCATTAACAAGTTTACCGATGGGCGGCGGCAAGGGCGGCTCTGATTTCGATCCGAAAGGCAAATCCGATGCGGAGGTTATGCGATTTTGTCAGAGTTTCATGACAGAACTATATCGCTATATCGGCCCTAATACCGATGTACCAGCCGGTGACCTTGGCGTCGGTGGTCGGGAGATTGGTTACCTGTTCGGACAATATAAGAGAATCACAGGCAGTTTTGAAAATGGGGTATTAACTGGAAAAGGTCTTACTTATGGTGGTAGCTTGGCACGACCGGAAGCAACTGGTTTTGGTATTGTTTATTTCTGCCAAGAAATGTTAAAATCTAAAGGCATGTCTTTTGAAGGTAAAACTGTTGCCGTTTCCGGTTTCGGCAATGTTACCTGGGGAACGGTGCAAAAGGTTACTGAATTAGGTGGTAAGGTTGTTACCCTCTCAGGTCCTGACGGATATATTTATGACCCTGACGGTGTCAGCGGTGAAAAAATTGAATATCTGCTTGAAATGAGAGCGTCTTGCCGTGACCGTGTTCAAGATTATGCGGACAAGTATGATGTTAAATTCTTCCCTGATGAAAAACCTTGGGGCGTTAAAGTTGATGTTATTATCCCTTGTGCAACGCAAAATGAAATTCTTATTGAAGATGCCCAAAAGATTGTCGCAAACGGCGTAAAATTTGTTTGCGAAGGCTCAAATATGCCAAGTACGAACGATTCCATTGAATACTTGATGAAAAACGGTGTATACCTTGGACCTTCCAAGGCTGCCAATGCTGGCGGTGTAGCTGTGTCCGGCCTAGAGATGTCCCAAAACAGCATGCGTTTAGCATGGTCTTTTGAAGAAGTTGATGCCAAGCTTAAAGCAATTATGCTTAACATCTATAAAAACGCCAGCCGAGCGGCAGAAGAGTACGACTACAAGGACAACTTAGTTGCTGGTGCCAATATCGCTGGATTTATAAAAGTAGCGGAGGCAATGAACGGGCAAGGGCTGGTTTAAAAGCGAAATAAAGTTGATAACTAATTAAAAAGCAATGGGTTATTCGAAGTCTAATTCGGATTCGAATATTCCCATTGCTTTTTATATGGTGCGTTAATGTCAGATGGACAAAAATTATCTACAGAGGTGGGATATAAGTCCCATATTGTTTTATGATAGGAAGCAAAGAAGTTGCAATATGAAAGTCTAAAAATTGTAATCTTTCTATTGTGTCAGCTTTTTTATATGACTGTGTGATTTTGTAGCAAATACGGTCAGGCGGCGATGCTGATAAGTACTGGATCGTGCAGGGATTGGTTTGTTTAAGATAAAAAGCAATAGACATTGGGAGAATAACCCAATAACTCGGCTCATTAATTTTACTAAATAGTGATAGGAGTAAGGGTAAGGAATCAATATGGATGCGCTGGGCACAAAAGGGATCCCAGAAGCGATTATGCCAAGCGTCGTGAATTGGACTCCAACTGGCATAAAGTTCTTTTGACGGATCCAGTTTTTCCGGAACAATTGTTTCTATGTGCGGAGTTTCACAACGCCCAGGACGTAATACGACCATTCTTTCTTTCAAAAATGGTTCGACAAGAACGTTAGGAACCATTCGTTCTTGTAGGACAAAAGCAACATCAATATCATTATTTTGCACTAATGAATATAATTCACCAGAATGATGAGTTCTAATCCGTAAATTGATTGATTGTTGGAATAGTGCATAGTATAAGGGTGGAAGTATATAGTTAGTGACGCTGTCAGCAGCACCTATAGTAATTTTTAAATTGTCAATAGTTTGAAGCTGATGAGTTTCTTTTAATAGCGTTTTCCACCGCTCAGCAATACTAATGAATTTTTCGCCAAAGGCCGTTAAACATACAGTCCTTTCCCCTTTGCGCCGGTCAATAAGGGGAGAGCCTAATTCGTCTTCAAGGTGCTTGATACGACGGCTTACTGTAGATTGAGTCAGGTAGAGGGCTTCAGCTGCTCTAGAAAATGTTCCGGAGCGACAAATTTCTAAAAAAGCTTCAACACCATTGTAAATCATACGAAAGCCTCCTGGATACTAAACATTATATTTTTACTTAATCATAATTTTCTTTCTCTGTCAACTGATATGTGAGAATGAGTTTTGTGCTAAGGACTTTATTCCTTTCTCCTTTTTAGCCTTATTAATATGCGATAAACGTATATTAATAAGGCATTCTTTTGTTTTATAAATTACTAAGACTGGGATAAAATCGTAATTTTAAAAATTAACTACATTCAGTTAATTTTGGTAGCGCTCTTGTTAAGTTTCAAAATAATTTATGGGAGATGAGATTATGAATGAGAAGTATAATCTTTATCAAAATATGCTTGAAATACTAGATCAGTACCTGTAGTAATGGATGCCGGACACACTAAAGTTTTTGAAGGTTATCGTGTGCAGCCCTTTTGAAAAAAACTAGAAAAAGAACCGAAAAATATGACAGTTGCGGTACAGGGTTTCGGAAATATTGGCAGCACCGCTGCAAAACTCATTCAAGCCTAAGGCTGCAAAATTATTGGGAATTGGCGATGCTTTCTGCGCATTATACAAAAAAGACGGTATAAACATTGCTGCTGTGATGGAATATGCAACAAATAATAATAAATCTTTAGTCGGTTATCAGGAAGACAGTATTCAAGTTATTACAAATGCTAAATTGTTAACTCTTGATGTGGATGTTGGAACAAAATCCAGCATACTGCTAGTACAAAATAATGTATGTATTACTTCTATGTAATTTGACACAGAAGTAATACAAGAAGAGATAGACAGTGAAAGTTTTTAAAAGTTTTTATTTTAATCCCCAATGACAGACAAACTATTCATTTTAATTGCGGTGAATTATGAGAACAAGCTTAAACCGAAAATAGGTTTTTAATTTAATAGTATGATGATGTTAGAAAATAATAATATGCGCTCAAAGCATATTATTAAGCTGTTTTTCTCATTATATGTATTCGGAATAATGCGATAAAATAAAATATACTAAAATTTAAAATTCTTTATAAGGAGTGTTGACAATATGTCCAATGTTGGGTTACGTATTTATAACAATATCAAACGAGCGCCCAAAGATCTAATAGTTGAATTTAAAGGACTGCCGGTGGCTAATATTGCGGACTGTATGAATCGCATGTCCTGTATTGATGCCGGAATACGCCCGATAAACGATGCTCCATTACTTGGGCCGGCATTTACAATTAAGTCCCGGCCCGGTGATAATCTTATACTGCATAAGGCCTTGGACTTGGCGCAGCCAGGAGATATTTTAGTGGTAGATGCTCAAGGTGATTTAACGAATTCTATTATGGGTGAATTAATGGTTTTATGGGCGAAAAAAAGAGGTATTGCCGGATTTATCATTGACGGAGCCATTCGGGATGTCGGAACGCTGAAAAAAATGGATATTCCTATATATGCGGCTGGAGTTACGCCGCGCGGCCCATATAAAGACGGACCTGGCGAAATTAATGTTCCTGTTTGTTGCGGCGGAGTGGTTGTTCAGCCTGGAGATATTTTGGTTGGGGATGAGGATGGAGTTGTAGTCATTAATCCGCAAGATGCCCTGGAATTATTGACAAAGGCTAAAGCTAAGGCGGCGGCGGAACACCAGACTATGGAGGAAATTGAAAATATGAAATGGGACCGTACCTGGGTAGATAAAATATTATCGGCTAATAAATGCGAGACTATTGATTAACTTACGAAGGGATGGTAAAAGATGAGTAAAAGCTTGACTGGACTTCATGCTAATGGAAAGCTGTATGTTGATAAGTTATTAGAGACCGGTGCCGCTGCTCAACGTGCTGCCGCGACATATGGCAAAGATAATGTCGTTAATGGCTCAATGGGAGTTATGCGCGATGAGGAGGGCGCGTTGATATGCTTGCCGACAGTAGAAGCCTTATTTAAAAGTATTGAGATGCAGAATCTAATCAGTTATTCACCTATTGCCGGTCCGCAAGATTACCAGGATGCCGCCATCCGTCATACTTTTGGCGACTACCAGCCTGAAGGGTATATTAAAGCAATCGCGACTCCTGGTGGCGCGGGCGCGGTTTCAGCAACTATTTGGAATTACTCCGATTATGGCGATACTGTATTAACGCACGATTGGTTCTGGTCCCCGTATAAATGGATGTGTGATGAAATAGGCCGAAAACTGGATACGTTTTCTTTATACACTGAGGATAAAATATTCAATATAGCTTCCTTTGAGTCTAAAGTAAATGAAATCCTGAAAAAACAGGACCGTATCGTCATTATTCTTAATACTCCTGGAAACAATCCTACCGGGTTTACGCTGACGGATGCGGAATGGGATGCTGTACTGTGGGTGGTTAAGGAAAACGCCAAAAAAGATAAAAGCATTACGTTGTTAATAGACATTGCCTATATTGATTTTACTCATGATCCTGTGAAGGTCAGGGCTTTTATGAAAAAGTTCGGCGATCTTCCGGCCAATATCTTGGTCACTCTCGCGTTTAGTATGTCTAAAAGTTTTACGGCGTATGGACAAAGAACAGGAGCTGTTATCGGTTTATCTTCAAGCAAAGAGGTGATTGAAGAATTCACCCATGTAACTCAAGTCACGGGACGAACTAGGTGGTCTAACGGCAATACCGGTTGCATGAACATTATGGCTAAGATTTATAGTGATCCATTATTAGTAAAGGCACTGGAAAAAGAACGGGCAGACAGTATGGCGATAATCGCGAAGCGGGCGGATATTTTTGTGAAAGAGGCGTCTGAGCTTGAGTTGGACGTATTGCCTTATTGCGGCGGTTTCTTTATCACTTTACCAACTGATAACCCTGGACTAGCCTGTGAGTATTTGCAGAAAAGAAATATTTTCCTGGTACCCCTGTCTAAAGGAATCCGCATTGCTGTCTGCTCGATTCCTGCTGCGCAGGTCACGGGTTTGGCAGAACAAGTTGTAGAATCTCTTGCAACGACAACAAGGAAATAAAACTAAATTAATAAAGTGAGGCATGAGAATATGGAAACGCAAGCATTACCGGAAATGAAGTCGAAAAAACCTGGCATAAGCTTGGCTAACCAAATTGTAATTGGCATGGTGCTTGGTATACTCTTCGGTTATTTCTTTCCCAGTCAGGGCATAGCGTTGAAGCCATTGGGCGACGCTTTTCTGCGAATGATTAAGATGATTATTGTCCCGTTGATATTTGCCGGGCTGATTATGGGGATCGCCGGTACCGGCGACTTTAAGAAGATGGGACGGCTAGGCTTTAAGTCCATTGTTTGGTTTGAACTGGTTACAACTATTGCCTTATTATATGGCATGGTGCTTGCCAATGTTATTCAGCCTGGCGCTGGTGTGCCAATTGTTAATGTGGGGGATGTTGGGGGAATTGCCAGCTATACTACCAAGAAGATCGATATCCTGCAAACCTTTATGCAAATCATACCGACAAATATAGTTGAAGCCCTAGGCACTGGAAACCTGTTGCAAATTGTCTTTTTTTCCTGTTTTTTTGGCGTAGCTGTTGCCGCTACTAAAGAAAAAGGAAAGATTATTGTGGATTTTGCGAGCGCTGTCATGGAAACGATGTTTAAAGTTACCAATTATGTAATGAAACTGACGCCGGTCGGGGTGTTCGCCTTTATGGCTTTTACGATTGGGAAGTATGGAGTTGCTATGTTAATTCCCATGGCGAAATTATTGCTGACCTTATACGCAGGTTTACTGATGTTTGTTATTACCGTTTTGATGATTGCCTGTTACTTTATAAAGGTAAATATTTGGCAGGTGCTAAGAGTAATTAAACAACCTATGCTGCTGGCCTTTACGACTGCTTCCAGCGAGGCGGCTATGCCTCTTATTATGGAGAAACTTGAAAAATTCGGTGTACCCAAGCATATTGTTAACTTTGTTATTCCCACAGGCTATACCTTCAATCTTGACGGCGCATCCATTTATTTCTGTATGGCATTATTGTTTATCGCACAAGTGTATGGTATTCAACTGGACCTTTCAACGCAACTAACCATGCTGCTTACTATGATGGTCATGTCTAAAGGGGTTGCGGGTGTAGCCGGCGCAGCCATTGTTGTTCTCGCTGGGGGGATTACGATGTTTGGGCTGCCGATGGAAGGGCTGTTTTTGCTGATGGCTGTAGATAGATTTGGTGATATGGGACGAACTGCAACTAATTTGATGGGGAACATTATCGCCACACTCGTTGTTGCCCGTTGGGAAAAGGAACTTCCTGATGAAGTAATTCAGTTAGCTTATACTAAGGATTACGATTAAAAGGAAAACGGTATCCGTTATGAAATCGGAGTGACATTATTGAAAATATAAATAACCACTCGAAAGTTTGAGTGGTTATTTATATTAATTAATACTGGATTTTTTCTGCGGAATAAGTGTAATGAAAGGCGGCAGGCAGCATGTTTAGTAAATGGAAACTTAGAAGCCGTTTGGTTGTATTATTTGTTTTGTTCGCATTAGTTCCAACAATTCTTGGAGGCCTTTTTACAGCCTATTTAAATTATCAATCCCTTAAGCAATCGACTATTGGGAGCAATCAAATTATTAGCCAGCAGGTTGCAGGCCAAATTTACCTATTAGTTAACGATTCGCAGAACTTACTGGAAGCGTTAGCGGCAAGTCCTACTGCAAAATCGATGGATGGTGCAAATATTAAAGCGATGCTTATTGCCGCGCTGGAAAAAAATTCACAGCTTGAGGTGTTAACTGCTATTGATTCTGCAGGCATGCAGATTGCCCGCACGGTAGGGGAAAACGCATTTCGAGGAGAGCGGCCATATTTTAAGGAAGCAATGAAAGGGTCTGCTTATATTTCAGATGTATATATATCGGCGCTGACAAATGGACCTTGCGTGACTATTTCCACTCCTGTGAAAAATTCTTCAGGTACAGTTATCGGTGTTTTAACGGCAGACATCAGTCTTAAATCAATTTGGAACATAGTTGATAAAATCCATATTGGCAAAAGCGGATATGTTGATGTTGTCGATACGCAAGGAACATTGATTGCGCATCCAGACTTTCAAAGAGTTCTTGATAAGGAAAATCTGGTGACAATGCCTTTTATTGCACAGGTAATTGCCGGTAAAACAGGTTCAATAGAGGCGGTTTCCACGCAGGGCAGCAAATCTTTGGTAGTATATAATCCCATTGAAAAGTATGGCTGGGGGGTACTTGTATATCAACCGGAACATGAAGTCTATGCAACTTTAATCAGTAGCAGCATTACAGTCATTGTATTTTTAATCTTTGTAGTATTGCTGGCGCTATGGACGGCTTTTGCCATAGTACGCACCATAGTAAATCCCTTGCAAGATATTGTGATAGTTGCGGGAAACGTTGCCAAAGGCAATCTATCGTATGATGTGAAATTATCAGAAGTACCTGAGCTTGACCAACTGGCGAGCGCGTTTTCTGTCATGATACCACAGACACGTAGTTGCAAGCCAAGCCTTCTCTTACGTCAATAACACAATTTATCTCTTACTGCAACGATGGGCAAAACATCGCCATCCTAATAAA
>JAGGAC010000065.1 GCA_017889635.1 Bacillota bacterium
TATCGGCATAATCCTCGGGTTTTATTTTCTCGGAGTATTTCTAGTTTTAGGAACAACCGTTGTCCCCCACATAGAATGGCGCGGCCTTGCCGACATACTAGCGGTAGGCTCCTATCTAAGCGGTGTCATCCCGCTCTTCAGCATAGCCTTACTAGAGCTTGGTATAATCGGTAAAAACCGTTCAATTAACGAAAAACAAAAACTTCACTTCATATTACTGACAGTTTTCTTAATTGTAGCGCATATCGCGATGATTTTTGGCATGGTCGACCCGGCAATAATGGGCTGGAATCCACACCAAATGCCGATGAACCACAGCCATATGCAATAGTCTTCGCTAAAATAGCTCCTCCTTACCTAAATGAAAAAAGTGCCTAGGCACTTTTTTCATTTATCTCGTTAACAGCCTGTAAGACTCGAACTAAGTTCATTCTAACGATATACTCATATAACCTTGTTCAGATCATCAACTAAGGCGTTAATATCAACGCCGTGTGCAAGAGCCCCCTCCTCCAGGCTCTCATAACGAACAGCGGCACATCCCAGACAACCAAGACCATAACGGTGAAATACCTCTTTTGTTTGGGGATACTTTTCGACTACTTCAAAAATCCCCTGTTCCTTCGTAATTGCCATACTTCTCACTCCTCAGCTATAGGCTTAAACGAACCTTCACGCTAACTGCTTACTTAATTGTTCCACAGTATATCGCAGCCCATCTTCAACAGTATCGCAAAACTCTACACTCACCAGGCCGCGTTTCTCCAATTTTTCCTTCGCATGATAACCAATCCGCATTGTCATTACCACCTGACAATCTGTAAGCGCATCAATAATCGCGTCCCTCTTTTCTTCCCCCACATCACACTCCGCCATACCGGTGCAATATTTGTCAACCGAACGCTTCTCCTTCCCCCAGACGTCCTATCGCATCCGCCCGGCATTGCTGGCAATGTCGCATCTGCTGAATATCCAGCTGGCAAACATTCCTTAAATCGTTAACTTCCTTCATGCTGGTCTGAGGAAAATGCTCAAAAGCACTGCCCGGTGCCGGAATTAACGGCATAATATTGGTAACAAAAACCCCCAGCTCTTTTACCTTTTTAACCACCTCCGGAATGTGAGCATCATTAATACCCTTAATCATGACAATATTAATTTTGACCAGCACACCGCTCTGCGTTAAATATCTAATACCAGTTAATTGGTTTTCCAGCAATATTTTTCCTGCTTCAGCCCCTTGGTAATACCGCCCCTGATATAATATATGCTTATAAATTTTTGCGCTAATTTCCGGATCAATAGAATTTACTGTTACAGTAACATGTTTAACCCCTAAGTCAATAATTTCTTGCGCATATTCCGGCAATATCAGGCCATTCGTCGACAGACAGAATATGATCTCGTCATTATCAGCTTTTATATCACTGATAGTCTCCTTGTTATACTTCCAATCGGCTAAAGCATCTCCCGGACCGGCAATACTTACTACACTAAGCTCTGCAATTTCATTCTTTACCCACTCAAACTTATCTTTGGCAACCTTCGGCGTCAGAACTTCACTGGTCACACCTGGCCGGCTCTCATTTACACAATCAAATTTACGATTACAATAATTGCATTGAACATTGCACCTGGGTGCTACCGGTAAATGAATTCGGGCATATCTGTTGTGCGCATCAGCAGAATAACAAGGATGTTTTTGAGCCTTTTCTAATTGCTCCTGATTTGTAGAACCGGTTCTTTTCCGCTTATTACTCCATAATCAAACAAGCAAAGCTGCAGAAACGGTTAGTTTTCTGCAGCCTTCAGTCCTTCTGATCAGCAGCTTATAGCGCATCTCTTATTCTTTTAAAACCTTCTTAGATTCCCGCAGCTTTGCCATATCGGGCAGCTTCAAGCCAGTTCAGTGTTATAGCGATAATTTCCTGCTCCCACACTGGCGAAGCGTAGGTATGATCGCCTCCCTCAATTACCTTTACTTCATAATCGCCTAGCGGTCTTTCGCTAAGCGCCCGTGAATAATACTTAGAATTTATTAATGGCGTTTCAGCATCATCACTGCCATGAATTATTAATACATCGCCACTAAACTCCTTAATTTTTTCCAGCGGCAGCAGATTTGATAATGAAAGAAAAAACTTTCTTCCCAGTTCAAACCCTAAATAATCCACCGATTTACCAGCTAAGCTTCGTTGATAGATTTCTTTGCCAACTATGCCGACTATATCTTCCAGCGGATTTGCCACCGGCGACCATAATATAAGCTTTCTTACTCTTCTAGCACGACCGGCAACAATGGAAGCAACACCGCCCCCAAAACTATGTCCCAGCAAAATAATATTTTCCGAATCAATATTCGGCTGCAAAGCTAAGAAATTCAGCACTTTAAGTGTTTCTCGCACTTGATTTGGAAGCGTAATATTATGATGCTCACCAGTGCTTTCACCGCAGCCGGTATAGTCAAACCGCAGCACAGCAAAACCATTATCGCAGAATTTCCGAGCTGCTTTAACAAAAAGCTGATGCTGCCCTATCTTATTACTAATAAACCCGTGGCAAATCACGATAACAGGCAACTTTTCACCTGAAAACTGTTGAGGCATATGCAGCGTACCAGAAATTTGATCTTTACCATTTGGAATAACTACTGATGTTTCCATTTTACCAACTCCCTCAACCAACTTTATCTCATTAACAAGACTTACTTATAATTAAATACCCATTTTCAGCGTTAGACAAAAAGTAATTAATTAGATCAACAACTACCGCCGGATGTTTTTTATCTGTCGCCGCTCATGCCGTGCCATGCTTCAGGCTAAGGGCAACTTTTTTGTTCGAAGCAATCTTTTCCACAGGCTACTCCTCCAAATATAAATAATTTAAGTTACTAATACTCTGTTGGAGAATGCCTTCAGGTATTCCCTGATCAGCCTCATTAAAGCAAAGGCTAAAAGACTTCTTTTTGCAAAGAAAAACTTTTAGCCTTCAGTCTGTCTGATTAGCTTATATCCTATTGTCTAATACCCTATATGTTAAAACATATTTACCTAAGCCTACTTCAATTTTCCGCCTTCAATTACAATATCTTCAGGATTAATTGAATCACCATAAGCCGGTTTAAGTGTTGCATCATAAGCCTTATGAATAAAGTTCTCTTTTCCAATGTTTTCAAGCTCAGTATTAATCCAATCAAGTAGTTCTTTATCGCCTTTCTTCACTGCCGGAGCAATTGTATCAAGACTGCCTAAAGTCGGAATTCCAACCTTAAATCCAGCATTTTCTCGCGCCCATGCAAAGAGCAGCGTATTGTCATGCGCTAAAGCCGCCCCGCGTCCATCTTTCAAAGCCTCAAAAGCTTCAGTATTTTGATCATATTTTAACAGCTTAATATCAGGATAGTTTTTTGTAAAATACGTTTCTGCTGTTGTCCCTTTGTTAACAATAAGTTTTTTGCCTTTTAATTGTTCCACCGAAGTAATAGGTTCACCAGTTGGCGAAACTACCCCCAGGGCAACTTTCATATACGGATTGGCAAAATCAACTTTTTGTTTTCTTTCATCAGTAACCGTAAAATTCGCTAAAATAATATCAACTTTATTGGCTTGTAAAAACTCTACTCTGCTTGCAGCCTCAACCAGTACAAACTCAACCTTAGATTCGTCACCCAAAAGATCCTTGGCCAGCCGTTTCGCAATATATACGTCAAATCCTTGATTTTTTCCATTGGCATCTACATAACCAAAGGGTGGTTTATCACTAAACACGCCGATTTTGATTGTACCGCTTTTTTTGATTTCCTCAAGCGAACTCTTCGCATTAGTTGAAACTTGTTTAGAATCTGTAGCACTTGAACCGCATCCCGCTAATACACCGATTAAAAATAATGTACTTAAGATTACCGCTAAAAACTTTTTAATATTCATAACCAATCTTCACCCTTCCTTTTATCTCGTTAATAGCCTATAAGACTCCATCCTCTTAAGGCAGAGATTTACGGGCTATAACACTCGAACTAAGTTCGCGCTAAGTATTCGGTGAGGGCAATAACCACCTCCGAACACAAGGCTACTTTTATTTAAAATTAAATATATTTAAAAATTGCCTGGCTCGCTCGGTCTTAGGATTTTGAAAGAATTCATCAGGCGTGGCTGCCTCACATATTTTGCCGGCATCAATAAACACAATTCTATCAGCAACTGCCTTTGCAAACCCCATTTCATGAGTAACAATAACCATCGTCATTCCCTGCTTAGCAAGCCCTAAAATAACATCTAATACCTCGCGTACCATTTCAGGATCAAGTGCAGCTGTAACTTCGTCAAAAAGCATTATTTCCGGCTTCATGCATAAAGCTCTTACAATTGCAATCCGCTGTTTTTGACCGCCGGAGAGCTGACGGGGAAACGAATCCCGCCGCTCAAATAACCCTACTCTTTCCAACAACACTTTAGCCTCTTCCAACACCTCCTTTTTGTCTCTTTTTTGTACTTTGAGCGGGCCTAAAAGAATATTGTCCATAACAGTCATATGCGGAAACAGGTCATAATTCTGGAATACCATACCGATTCGCTGACGAATTTCCTGCCATTTTATATTTTTATCAGTAAGGCTTTTGCCAGAAAACTTTATCTCACCTCCTTGAATATTTTCAAGCCCATTCAAACATCTAAGCAGTGTGCTTTTGCCACAACCAGACGCTCCCAGAACAACAACTACCTCGCCTCTATGGATACTGAGATTAATATTATCAAGTACCACAGCACCGTCATATTCCTTTTTTAAACCCGCTATCTCCAGTAATACTTGGCCCTTCTCTTTAATAGTCATAGCCCTTCACTAACTCTCCCATTTCGTTTCCAATATTTTTGACAGCTTCGCCAAAGGATAACAAACAATAAAATATAGTATAAATATCAGGCCATAAATCCAAAAAGAGGCCGTAGGCGTCTTTAATATTGATCGTTCAATAATCTGCTGGCCAACCTTCACAACATCAATAACCCCAATCATAACCACCAGTGAAGTAGTCTTTACCATTCTTGTCGATAAATTGATGGCGCCAGGCAACAACCGCCTTATTGCCTGCGGAATAAGAATATAGCGGTAAAGCCCCCAAAAACTAAGCCCAAGCGCCCGACCTGACTCAATCTGATGTTTCGGCAAAGACTCTATCGCCCCGCGCACAATGTCGCTCATTTCAGCTGCACCCCATAGGCTAAAGATAATCAACGCCACTAGTTCGCCACTTAAATGAATATTAAACATATTAGTAACACCGAAATACACAATAAACATCCAAACCAGAATCGGAATGATTCTAAATACCTCAAGATAAAATCGGCAAATAAAGCGGACTACTTTTGATTTTGATGTCCTGATTAGACCAAGCATAATCCCCAGTACAGAACCAATAACAATTGAAATTAAAGCAATACGCGCAGTTACAAATAGCCCGGCCAGCAAGCGCTGCAAATTTATTCCCTCCACCAGCACGCTAATTCCCGAATTCAGCATAGCGCACCTTCCTTTCCAGCCAGGTTAATGCAACAGATACCGGCAAAAGTAAAATCATATACGCCACAACCAGCATAAATAACGCTTCAAAAGTTTGATAATAAATCCCGATTAAATCCTGGGTTACCTGCATAAGATCAGGGATGGCAATTGCTCCTACAATCGAAGTTTCCTTTAATAAAAATATACAATTCGCTCCTAACGGTGGAATACTCACCGAAAAAGCTTGCGGCAGAATAACATACCGAATCATTTGCATATTAGACAGCCCGATGCTAAGACCTGATTCAATTTGCGCCTTACTTACAGATTCTAGGCCACCCCTGAAAGCTTCCGCCATATAACTTCCACCCAAAAATGCCAAACCAATGATTGCACAAGTATTTTCACTCATGGTTATGCCAATTTTGGTAAAACCATAATATAAAAAGAACAGCTGAATAAGCAGCGGAGTATTACGTGAAAGCTCTATGTACGCTCTAACCAATCGTTCCAATACCTTAATCCTATAATATAAGACAACGCTGCATACCAGGCCAATAATCAACGATGCTGATATACCCCATAATGCAAGCTTCAGCGTAAGCCACGCCGCTTTTTCATATAAAGGCAAACTGCTTACAATAAATCCCCAATTAATATTCATCATTAGCCACCTTGTTTTTTGTTAATAATTTTATTTCTCTTTTTATACTTCTAGTACAAGATACGCATACGATTTAGTACTTCCTGACTTTAAATCTATATGGTATAACTGCGTTCACAAACCCCAAAAACAAATAAAAAAGGCAAAGTCTCTTTGTTAAGAAACTTTGCCTTCAGTCAATCTGATCAGCACAAATACTATTAATTTTTGTTTATTATACATCGATTACCAACTCACGTCAAGATGGTTTTTGCCGCCGTGTTCTTTTCCGCAATTAATAATTAGCTTTCTTTTGCCATGCTTTCAAAAGTTTAAAAAAGCATGAGCCTCACCGCTGCCGACGAGTCTCATGCTCATTAACTATATATTATATCTCAGCAAGCGCTTGATTAAAGTCAGCTACCAAATCCTCCGAATCTTCCAAACCAACACTAATTCTGATCAAATCTTCAAATGCCATTAATATATTATCAACAAATCCAGCCGTTTTTACTTCACTCATAGTACCTCCGCTAACTCACTTTCTAATAAATTCCAACCAACACGTTCAAGCGTATTACCAAACCTTTCGCTTTGCTTGCCATGTTTAGCAAAAAAAGCTAATGTCGTTTCTATCACTTTATGCAAATCATCCCTTTCAAATATAATTGGAAGTAACTGTTTTCCGATTGCAATTCTATTGCCGAACAGTCCGCCAAAAAACACGATAAACCCGCTTTTTCCATTCCAGGCGTCTACCGGGCAGGCCTTAACGCAGCGGCCGCAATAATTGCAGGCCGCTTGTGAAAAACCTAAGTCCTGGCCTTGTTTATTGACGGTTATCGCCTTAGCTGGGCATATCGCCTCACACAGGCCGCAGAAATTACACTTATTTTTTTCCCACTCCGGCAGCACACCGCCTTTAACTCCTAGATCGTTTTCTTCTGCCTTTAAGCAATTATTTCGGCATCCGGTAATGCCAAGTTTAAATTTATGCGGCAATTCCCGCCCACCATATCTTTGGTCGAACTCTTTTACCAAATCTGTTGTATCAATTAGCCCATGTACGCACAGTGCCCGCCCCTGACAAGCAGTAATAGTTCTAACCCTCGGCCCACACACGCCAGGCTCAAGGCCCCCGGCCGCCAGCTCATTCTTGACAGCCTCAACATCTTCCAATCTGATAAAAGGAATTTCTACACTTTGCCGCGAGGTTAAATGAATATAACCTTGGCCATATTTTTGCGCAACATCCTGAATCTTACCAAGCTGCTCAGCCGTTAAGTATCCACCAACCGCCTTTAACCGCAGCGAAAATCGGTCTTTTTGAACTTGTTTCATAAAGCCGCCTTTTTTCAGCTCTTTATAATCAACCTCAGCCATATAAATACCTCCCTACCCAAATTTAATTTCTTCTTCCCAAACTAATTCTTTCTTGATATTAAAACTTTTCAGCACCGGATTCTTTCTATCCAGTAGCGATAACATCAAATAGCTTGCATCCGGATCAAATGCCAGCCGCTTATCCTCATCAGACGGGCGCGCCGGTGACGCCGAATGACTATGATAATTTCCTAACATCACCAAGCCGCTCTGCCGCATGTCTTTTATCGCGCTAAACTGTTCCTTGGGGTCCATTGAAAAATGGTCGGGACTTTTATCAACATTAGTTAACCCATATATTTTCTCAACAATCCGTAATTCACCTTCAATCCTTCCGCCTAATAATCCGCAGGCTTCACTCGGGTACTGGTCCAACGAATACTTTACAATCTCAGCAAAGTGATCCTGCTGCACAATAATCACAACATCACCCCTTTAACGCGCAGACCGCTTGATCATAATCAATTAATTCCTTAATCGTCGGGCTGACGCCGCAACCCCGGCAATTTTCATCCTTAGGCAGTTTTATCTTCCGAAATTCCATTTCCAACGCATTATAAGTAAGTAAATATCCGGTTAAAAGTTCCCCAACCCCAAGAACATACTTTATTGCTTCGGTAGCCTGAATAGTACCAATGATGCCCCCCATTACGCCCAGCACCCCTGCCTGTTATCATAATCCTTATCTTTTATTATGTCAGTAATATTTTTAGAATTAATCCATTCCTGATAATTTACTGGCCTTTTGCGCCGACCTCTTTAAGAATAATATGGCGCGAATAACGTTCCAGCTGCTCATTGGAAAACTTCACCGTGCGCCGCCTCCCATAAAGTAAATAAACTCAACAGCATCACCGTCTTTAAGCTTACGGGTTGCATAATCATCTCCCTCAAGTACTACGTCTTGTCCATTTACTGTTATCTGCATTAATCCATCTCTTCTAAAATTTATTGTTTATATATTCATTTACGGACACTTTTTAAATAACGATCATCAAATAATTCATTAATATCAAAGTCTTTCTTTAATACCTTGGTATCCTTAAGGAATGTTTTTACCTGCTCTAAAACAGCAATATCTTCAGCCGCGATGTCAGTATCCCAATTTGACGTTCTTACAAGCCTCGAAATAGCTGATACCGGCAATTTACTTTCCCTGGAAATAACCTCCAGTGCTTCATCCTGGTGCGTCTTAATAAATTCTGCCGCCCGGTCATTTACTTTAAGTAATCGCGCCGCGTAATCCGGGTATTTCTGAGCAAACTCATTGCGAACTAATAACACGCCAATATAGCGCTTAACACCTGTAGATGAATCTGCCAAAATCTTGCCTGCCTTAGCATTTTCCAAAACCGAAGACCACGGCTCCCAAGTGACAACAGCATCAACATTTTTTGTTTCGAGCGCCGCCTGATGATCACTGGCCGGCAAATTAACAACATTAACATCACTGACACTAAGGCCGTTTTGCTGCAATAGCAGTATCAAGAAATGATGAGCGCTGGAGCCAACCTGAACAGCAATTTTCTTACCCTTTAAATCGCTAACAGCCTTATATGGTGAATCGGGACTTACAAGTAAGGCATTCCCCCCCGGAGTATACCCCGCCCTGCCAATAACTTTAACATCTATCCCTGAAGAACGAGCCGATACTGGCGGCATATCCCCGGTATGGGCAAAATCGGCACGGTTACCGGCAAAAGCTTCAATCATCGGCGGACCAGAAAGATACATATCATACTTTATCTCAATTCCGTCTTTGGCAAATTCCTCTTCGTAGAAGCCCTTGCCCTTAGCAAGCAAAATTCCGATACTGGAATTCTGGTAGGCAATATGAATCTCTTTTGGTTTTTCGGCTTTGCTCTGTTCTTCAGCCGGTGCAGGTTTGCCACCGCAACCGCCAAGCAAAAACACCAATGATAATAAAGATATTAATAGTGCTGCAACCTTTTTGTTTTTCATGCTCTCGACTCCTTTAGTTATTTATACCGCGTAACACCATTCTAACTTTAAGTTAAATGCTATACGCAAACGGAACTTCAACCTCGCTGAAGAACTCAGTATAAATCTTGCGGCGGAGTTTGACAAAATCAAAACTATTTCTATCCCGCGGCCGCGGCAAATCCACCGAGATAATCGTTTTTATCGTCGCCGGGCGCTTTGACATTACAACAACACGATCACCAAGGAAAATCGCTTCATCTATATCATGAGTAACAAGCAAAATAGTTGTTTTCTCCGCCTGCCAGATACGGATAATTTCCTGCTGCATATGAATACGCGTTATGGCATCCAACGCTCCGAACGGTTCATCCAATAACAAAACCTGTGGCCGGTTAACCAGCGCTCGGGCGATGCTGACTCGCTGCTGCATACCACCGGATAATTGACTGGGATATGCCGCCGCAAAATTACTCAAACCAACCAGCTCAAGATGTTCGTTTACAACTTGTGACCTTTCAGCCTTGCTCTCGCTATTTCCAAGACCGAAGGCCACATTTTCTTCTACAGTCAGCCAAGGAAACAGGCGGGCTTCCTGAAACACCATGCCCCGGTTAACTCCCGGCCCTGTAATCAGCTCTTCACCAAGGCGAATCTCCCCGGTAAAATTCCGTTCCAAACCGACTACTAACCGCAGCAGTGTACTTTTTCCACAACCGCTGGGACCGATAATACTGACAAATTCGCCTGGTTTAACCGTCAGATTTACATCTTTTACTACCTCAATCAACTCTGTGCCGATTTTAAATGCTTTATTTAGCTTGGAAAATTGCAATATTTGGGGATTCGTATTTGCCTCACTCATGATGTCCCTCCTTATGCTTCATGAATATTTACATTCCATTTTAGCAGTCGTTTTTCCAGGATTATCAGTAATTGATCAATAACAATACCAGTCAAGCCAATTGACAACACACCAACCAGTACCGTGTCAATCTGTGACAGCTCCCTGGCATACATAATCATATATCCTATGCCTGATGACGCCGCAATTAGCTCTGCCGCCACCACACTTCGCCACGCTACATCAATTCCAACCCGCACTCCGGTAAACAAAGCAGGCAGTGTTGCCGGTAATATAACCTTTGTCAACAGCGTCAGTCGGTCTTTTTCCAAAATAGTGGCCACTTCCAAATACTTAATATCCACATTTCGAATCCCCTGAACAACACTTACTAGCACCGTCCAAAAACTGCCGATAGCAATAACAGTAACCTTTGAGCCTTCGTCAATCCCCAGCCACAAAATCAATACCGGAATCCAGGCAATTACCGGTATGGGCCGCAGCACCCCGAAAATCAGGCTGACAGCCACCCGCAGTTTTTTCACCAACGCCACCTGCACTCCCACCAACACCCCAAGTGCCGCGCCAATAATAAAGCCTTCAGCCACACGAATAATACTGATACCCAAATTAATAATAAGTTCGCCGGTCTTGACCAGTTCGACCAGTACCATGAAGATAGCTGACGGACCAGGCAGCAGATTTGCCCTAATCCAGCCTAACTGACTGGCAGCTTCCCAAATTAATAGAAGTACTACAGGCGTTACTATCGCAAGGTAGTTTTCCTTAATCCAGCCCCAAAACTTTATCATACTTGCCCCTCCATATTCGCTAAGGCTAAAATAAAACCAACAAAAAAAGGCCAAGAACTCTGTTAAGAATTCTTAGCCTTCAGGTATCTGATCAGCCATACATATGTTTTTAAATTATGTTATTAATATACTATCAGGTTAAAAGGCTGTCAATATATACTATATATCCAAACTAAAATTCATCCTTTGTTTGCGGCGCTAGTTTTGAGAGAGCCTCCTTAACCACCGCTTGCAATTGGTTAAAATTATCTTCATCCAGTTTAGTCTCGCCCAATAGATATTCAGCCCCTAAATACTCATACTTCGGCTGTCCCAAGCGATGATATGGCAACAACTCATATTTTACATTAGTAAATCCTTTTAATAAATTAGCAACACCTAAAACAACTTCTTTAGAATCATTAAACCCTGGAATAATCGGCGTCCTGACAAGTATCGGCAGCTTTGGAAACGCGGCGCACAGCTTTTTAAAATTACTTACAATCACTTCATTGGGCACCTCAATCCACTGCTTATAGAGCTTAGAATCTAAACATTTCAAGTCGTAAATTATCGTATCCAAATGCTTGGCGGCAGCTTCCAGAACTGACCAGTCGGTAAACCCGCTTGTTTCAATCGCCGTATTAATTCTTCTTCGTTTTGCGGCTTCTAAAAGTCTAATTGTAAACTCCGCTTGCAATAGCGGCTCACCGCCGCTTATTGTCAAGCCGCCCCCTGACCGCGAATAAAAGGCTTGATCCGCTTCCACTACCTGTAAAACATCATTAATACTCATCAAATTACCAAAAATACTTACTGCGGCCGCTGGGCAAACTTTAACACATTTGAAGCATTGCTTACATAACTGGCGATCAAGTACCGGGTTAACTGCCGTACCAGCCTTAAACGCGCCCTGCGGGCAAGCCTTAATGCATCGTCCACACTCGGCAGCACCAATACATTTATTCACATTATAGGCTAATTCGCTGTGGCACTGCTGTGATTCCGGATTACTGCACCATTTGCACCTTAGCGGACAACCTTTTAAAAACACTATCGTTCTGATTCCAGGGCCGTCATGCACCGAAAACTTTTGAATATTGAATACCTGCCCATATTTTTGTGTATCGGCCCCCATAAAATTCCCTCCAAGTACCTACAAACTACCATGCTCCGTTCGCTCAATCACATCATTCTGCAGATCAGGCGACAAATCAATGAAATAAGCACTATAACCGGCTACCCGAACCAAAAGATTGCGATATTTATCCGGTTCCTTTTGTGCTGCCACCAAAGTCTGTTTGTTAATTATGTTAAATTGTAAATGCCATAACTTCAAATCGCACCAACTGCGGATAAAGGAAATAATTCGCTGTGTACCTTCCGCCCCGGTAACGCAAGACGGACTTATTTTTATATTTAACAGCCGTGCCGCCCGTTCCCGATAGCTCAAATTCTTCGAGTGAGCATTCGACATCAGTACCGCTGTCGGTCCGTTAATATCTGCGCCATGCGAGGCGGACGAACCATCTGACAGGGCAGTGCCGGCCTTTCTTCCATTCGGTGTGGCGTGAACAACCTTTCCGAACGGTACATGGGAAGTTACCGGTACATATCTTAGATCTAAATGCGCACCAACAAATTCCGAGTACTTCTTGGTGAATTTAAGAGCCGCAAGATCAATCTCCTGAGCAATATCATCAGCATACGCCTCGTTATTGCCATACTTAGGCGCTTGGGTTAGCAACTGGCGAATTGCCTCTTTGCCATCAAAGTTGCCGTTAATAGCGTCAATCAAATCCGCTATCGTAAGCTTTTTCTCTTCAAACACAAACTTCTTTATTGCGGCCAGTGAATCGACAACTGTGCCATAACCGATTATATCAAAATACCCAAGATCAATTCCGCCCTCAATCTTGGCGGAATGCAGATCTTTGCAATTCTTTACGCATAGATCATGCAGCGCCGAACCCATTGGTGCGGCAAAATGTTTTTCTCTCAGCCGCGTAACAATATACTGCTGTTTAAAGGCCTGGGTTAATAAATACGTCTGCTGAGTTAAATAGCTCTGCCAAAAATCTTCCCAGAACTGAATATTCCTCGGATCACCGGTTTCCACCGTTAATAGCTCATCACCATATATTTTCATCCGGCCATTATACAGCACCAGTTCCAAAGCTGCCGCAATATTAACATACGGGCACGGACTGGTATAAGTATCGCGGTTGGGCATCCGTACTTCTGTGCATCCGGAAACGGCGTAGGTATTGGCTTCGGTGAAACTTGCCCCCTTGGCCAATAGGAGCGGGATTACTTCTTCATCATTTATCAATTTAGGAAAACCGGAGCCCTCTTTTACAGTCTCGGCTATTTCGTATAAATAGCGTTCCGGCGAACGAGAATGGATCCGCGCCGCTAGGTCAGGATAATTCATCGGGAATTCCCGTTTTGATTCCAGAAACAAGTAGCTTAAATCATTAGTCGCATCCTGGCCATTTTCATCCTGACCGCCAATAGTTACTGCCTCCCAGTGCGCATAGCCTTCATTAAAGCACGCTCCGGCTGGACTAATATACAAATCCATATATTGCGCCATTCCTACCCACATGCATTCCAGCAATTCCTTCGCCCGCTCATCATCAATGCGCCCGGCGTTAACATCCCGTTTATAGTAAGGGTACAGATACTGATCCATCCGGCCGTTAGAGATCGTGGCTCCGGTCTTCTGCTCCAGCCGGGAAAACATTTGCGTAAACCACTGCGCCTGAACAGCTTCATGAAAGGATCGCGCTGGATTTTCCGGCACCCATTCTGAGATTGCCGCAATCTCGAGGAGTTCTTGCCGCCGCTCCAAATCAGTTTCTTTTATCGCCAATTCGCGAGCAAGCTTAGCATGCCGTTTCGCCCAAATTATAATAGCATCACTAACAATAATTATGGCCTGCAAAAAGGGGGCTTTTTCCACAGCGTCCGCCGGATTCATCTCATCCAGGGCCGCAAGTTTGCTTTTTGCCTCTTCCCGAATACTTTTAAAGCCTTTTTTCAGCACTTTTTCAAAATCATGAACCCACTGCAGCGCCGAACGCATTGATGAAGTTTCATTGACAATATAGCGTGACCTTGAAGTATCACGAGGATCATAAGTAACCTTTAAAACCTCTTCCGGCAGCGCCACCGCCAGATTCTCATAAAAGCTTTTTCCTTTCCAATACGGCGCAATTTCCTTCAATATATAATCAATATCTTCATCAGCAATATAGAATGGTGACTCAACTCTATTAGGAATTTCATCAGCAATTCGGTCCAGAAAGATCCCGTCAAGTTCAGGGTACACCAGTCCGTATCGCCCAGGGCAGCCAACCCTTCCGGCAATAAGTTGATGGTCGTCAATATATACCGGAATATTCTCGGCAATATGTTTTAACGCTTTGGCCCAGCGTAAAATCAGCGCCTCTCCCTCAGTTTCCTTAAACGACTGTGTAAAATACTTGGCTCGTTCAATATCAATGCGAGGCTTATTATCTTTAAAAGCTTCAAAAATCTTATAAGGACGTTCTCTCCGATAATCCGCCCGCACTCCTTTTAGCTCATTTTCCAGTCTTTGTTCCTGTGGTGATAACACTACACTTGCCACTGCCATCTCAATTCATCCCCCTAAATGTGGTAATACTATTTTTTTACAAAATAAAAAAGGCTAAAGAAAACGGTTTTCACCGGCTTCTTTAGCCTTCAGTTATCTGATCAGCTATTATTATATTTATCTATAAGTATAATGTTTTTTTTTACACTGTCAATCCCTTTTTTCTCTATTCCAGTTTAATATAACCGCATCAATCAATCGCCCCGCAATACTTGTGCTAACTGGCCTTTGGGGAAGGTTATCAAAGCCATACCAATCTGCAGCATCAATTTCTTCGCCATCAACAATGATTTCTCCACTTTCATATTCCGCAATAAACCCGATCATTAGCGAATCTGGAAATGGCCACGGTTGACTGCCGAAATAGCTCACATTTTTTACTTTAATGCCGACCTCTTCCATTACCTCTCTAACTACGCAATCCTCAAAGGTTTCTCCAGGTTCCACAAATCCCGCAATCACGCTATACCAGTTTTGCCTAAAATTTTTGTTATGAGCCAAAAGGATTTTATCACCCCGAACTACTGCAACAATAACCGCAGGAGAAATTCTAGGATAAAATACCGATCCACAACTAGGACACCGCTTTGCAAGCTCATTTTGCTGCGTCACAGTCCTAGTTCCACATTTACCACAAAATTTATTCATTCTATTACAATTGACGATTTGAAAAGCTCTACCAGCTAATAAAAAGATATCTGACTCCAGCTGGCCAAGCAAAGCTCTTAACTCTGTAAAAACCATACCCTGAGGAGCGTCAACCTTATCCGTTACTTCCATACAATAACACGGATATCCATCTAATTCGCCAAGGTATTGCTTATTTTCATATTCTAGCTTTTGTCCGTTTAAATCTTCACTGGTTGGTATACTAAGTTTACCTAGCTCGTCTTTAATTAATATTTGAGTAGTGTTAAAAATAAACAGCCACTCGAATGAATTGGGGCCATTCTTGGGAACAGTTGCTGGAATATATCTTGAATAAATACTGCTAACAGTCATAATACAATATCCCTTTCGCATTCTGTTAATTTTTAATCATAAGCCAATGCCTTGTATCCTAGCATGTTATGTCTTTTTTGATTATACCACAATATTCAAGACCAAGAAACGACAACAAAACGAGGGCGAAATTCAGAGCTAAGTTAGCCACTTTCGTGAACAACAAACCTCCTAAGTCCCGCCCTCGTTACTATTGAATTCTATTCAAGTTCTATTCTTTAGCCTGAAATGGTATGTTAGAAAAAGAACCAAATAATTTTCTAGCACTGTGAAATGCAATCAATAACGCCAACGTAATCAGCGCTATGGCCACAACTAACTGCAAACCATCTGTTAATAAAGAAAAGCCGCCGCTATAGAAGATTTTATTAACAATGCCGTAAATCGACATAAATAAAGCCACCAGTGTAGCAACAAGCATAAAACACATCGGAATATAGAGCATCTTACCCTTTCGTCCGGTGACTTTCAGGAAAACGGCCAGCGCAATTAGAACTAACGCTGCACATAGTTGGTTTGCTGCGCCAAACAACGGCCAAACATTCATGTATCCGCCCAGACAAAGCAAATAACCAAAGAATAACGTGATAATAGTAGCAAAATATTTATTTGTTAAAACACGCTGCACTTGCGACATCTTTGTCGGATCAGTCGTCTCTCCTGTAAACAGCTCCTGAAAACACATCCTTCCGATACGCCCGACAGAATCAAGTGTAGTCAGAGCCAATGCAGATACGCACATAGTAATAATACAGGTCGCTACATGGCGGGGTAGACCGAACATTGACAGAAAGTTGCCGACAGAAGCGGAAAATATCTGAAACGGTGTACCTTTCGGCAGCACACCGCCGGCAGCAGCTGCACCAACGACAATCAATGCAACAACAGCCAAAATAGTCTCAATCATCATGGAACCATAGCCAACAAACAACATGTCTTTTTCATTGGAAATAGTTTTGGAAGAAGTCCCGGAAGAAACTAAACTATGAAACCCAGAAACGGCACCGCAGGCAATTGTTATAAATAGTATCGGGAACATCGGCTTGCCATTTACTTCAAAGCCGACAAACGCAGGCAGCTCAATAGTCGGGTTGGTAAAGATAACCCCGATAACGCCGCTCGCAATCATCCCAAGCAGTAAAAACGAACTTAAGTAGTCCCGAGGTTCCATCAGCAGCCACATTGGCATAACAGCAGCCATAAACATATATGCAAAAACAACATAAATCCATGTTGTCTTATCAAAATATAGCGGATAAGCGATACCAGCAGACAACATGCCAAGAATTAAAATAATACCAATTGCCAGTTTTGGTTTTTCTGACAGGGGATGACTTTTAAGAAATAATCCAAATAAAATAGCAACAACAATATATAACATCGAAATCGAAGCCGCAGCGGCATTTGGTGTCGCCGGCATACCATTAGCGCCAAAGCCGTTGAAAGTACTGGCAACAATATCGGCAAAAGCAGCTATTATTAGCAGCGTGAAAAGCCATGAGAAGAGCAGGAACATCTGCTTTCCGGTTTTGCCAATATATTTTTCAATCAGCATACCTATAGACTTGCCTTCGTTTTTAACCGAAGCGTACAGGGCGGCAAAATCCTGAACAGCCCCAAAAAAGATTCCGCCAATCAGCAACCATAGCATGACCGGCCCCCACCCGAACATCGCGGCGATAATCGGCCCAGTTACAGGACCTGCGCCTGCAATAGAAGAAAACTGATGCGCAAACACAGTGAATTTTGAAGATGGAACATAGTCATTCCCGTCTTCGAAACGATAAGCCGGCGTTTTAGCCTGAGGATCAATATCCCAGAT
>JAGGAC010000128.1 GCA_017889635.1 Bacillota bacterium
TTCTACACGCGGTGGTACTTCTGCAAAAACTGTACGTATTATGATACCGTCTTCCTCTAGCGATCTAAGATTATCGGTTAAAACTTTTTGACTGATGCCAGGGATGGTCTTGCGAAATTCGCCAAAACGATATGGGCCGACCAAAAGGTTTCTTAAAACCTTGTACAACGTATTTGCCCAAGGTATAGTCATGCCCAAACTTTTTTACAACGCTACAATAAAGTGTTGTAAGTTTTAAAACTAATGTCACAGAGTTTTAACCTAGTAACTGCCGTAAATGCCGCAGTTACTAGGTTTTTTATTGTAGTTATTAATCAGTGATCAAAAAATATGGATTTTAGAAAACGTCAGAAATCACTAGTTATAATAGCACCTGGACACTGAATTTTACGGTTTAAGCTACCAATAATCGATTTAACATAACTATACTGCTAAATACAAAGGGGAATGGCACGAGGAATATTTTCGATATTTCATAGCGGAAATTATATAGTGTTGATGATTTAGCCGTTATTTTGGTGTCTCTATTGTTACGATTAAAAATTGGATTCACCAAGGTCAATTTTTAGGCTGTAAAGACACCAAACGAATACCGGCTAATAATCTGCTTATATAGTAGGGCAACTAGCTGAATTGGTTAGTTGCCCATTATTGTATTGAATGTTCTGAAGCTCGTTCCACAATAAAGGAATTAGCGGATTGATATTATTTTTTTTCCAAGCAAAAATGGAATGAACCCAATCGCCCTCGCCGGTAAGCTCAATGAATCGTAGATTGGGATTACAGGAAAAGGAAAGAAATTGCGGAAGGAGGGATATGCCAACCTGCGCTTCAACCATTAGTAGTACGGTTTCTGGAGTACGATGCTGACTGACGATTTTTGGCACAAAACCTCCTTGACGTGCACAAAATGCGACCAAGCGTTCATAGGCGGCGTGATACTCTAGCGAGTCAATGGCAACGAAAGGTTCCTTAGCTAAAGCTGATAAATCGATTTTGGTTTGATTGGCCAAGGGGTGGTCAACGTGTAGGGTAACACAAATGGGATGACTGGAAATAATCTCCCACTCAAAATCTGCTGGTTGTTCCATTTGATCGTAACTTTCTGTAAAGGCCAGATCTATTAAACCGCGTGCAAGATATTCGTTGATAGTCTCTGCCGTATTTTGGGTGAAGGTTAAATCAATGCCGGGATATTTACGGCGAAAGGTGTGAATTAGTTTAGGTAAAAAATATTTTTCATTCAGTCCCAGAAAGCCGACTTTTAGACTGCCTATGGAATCTAAGGCGGCATTCTGCGTCTTTTTTATTGCATCATTTGCGATACTTACCAGAACTTTAGCCTCTTTTAGAAAAACTGTTCCGGCAGGCGTTAGTTGAACTGAGCGTCTATTGCGAGTAAACAGCTGGACTCCCAGTTTTTTCTCCATGGCTTGAATTTGCTGGCTTATTGCCGTTTGAGCGATAAAATGGTGTTTCGCTGCAACGGTAAAACTGAGATGCTCTGCGACTGAGATAAAATATTGCAATTGACGGATATCCATTGGTGTTACCTCCCTACAGGTCACATCAGAAGCTTTACTGATCATTATACCTTATTTTGATGTTTTTGTGATTCGTCAGATTATTCTATATATAGATATAGTTTGTAAAAAAGGTACTTAGGTGTCAAGGCTTAGTATTTCGCAGATAGGCTGTTCGTTGCAAGAGACAGGAACAATTAATAATGGATTATTGATGATCATTTTAGCGGTACTGCTCGCTAACATCGATAATCATAACTTTTCTTGACATTTGTGCAAGAAGAAAAGCAAAAGTAGGCATGTTCTGCAATTTGATCGGACATGAGGGAAATATGACAATGGAAATTTGGATATAGCAGAAGGCAGCCTCTAGCAAGGTGCCTTTTTGCTTTGTAAGAAGTTTTACTTATCAATACACTTACTTTTTATGTTAGATTTCTGAGGTTTTTCGAATTAGTCTATATATAAAGGAGTATGTGACAAAATGCATATGGGACCGGAACCGTTACTGTTTTGTTTTAAAAAGCCAAGTAATTTGGGTTATGATATGTGCAAAATTGGAACCAAGGGGGGCGCTTCAATGGTGTGTGCAGTAGTCGCGGGAAAGGCACCGGCAGTTATGACTCATAAATGTAGAGAAGTTGACGGTGGTATTATGTTTGAATCTAGATTTTGGATGGGATATGGATTCAAAGATAGACAGATTATTAAGTTGATTCCGTAGCTATACCGGAAGCGGTTCCCAAGGCGCTATTTGGACACAACATTAAGGCGTTTTCCAATACTGCCCTTAATATATGCGGAAGAAAAAATGAATTGGTAGTGAAAGGAATGGTTATAATAATGAGCCAAAAAGTATTAGGAATTACTGCAGGTCGTAAGAATGGTAACAGCGAGATTTTATTAAAGGAAGCCTTAGTGCGCTGCCAGGAACAGGGTGCCGATGTAACCATAATAAATCTTAGAGATTATAATATTATGGATTGTACAGGCTGTACTTTCTGCACGAAGGGAATGTCAGAAGGTAAAAATGTCGGATGTATTTTGGATAACAAAGATGACAAGAAAAAAATAAATGAGGTAATGTTAGAGGCCGATGCAGTTATTTTTTCCGCACCAACTTATGATTTGATGGCATGTTCTTCATTTTTAAGATTTATGATGCGGAATTTGAGTTATGAGACCGCGTTTTTAGAGACAATCGGCGCCATTGAGCATAAAGACAGAGTTTGCGCATTGATCGCCGTAGGGGGGTCTACACGTTCCTGGCAGTCTATGGCCCTTGAAACTATGCAGGCGACTATGTTCACTTGTGACTTTAGAGTGATTGATATGCTGCTGGCAACTGGTGTTCCAGCCCCGGCACAGTGCCTTCTGGATGAAAAACTGCTCGCGCATGCGACTAAAGTTGGAGATAACATTATGAAGGCGTTAAAAACGCCGCCTGAAGAAAGAACCTGGCTTGGTGAAGAAAATATGGGGTGGTGCCCGAACTGCCATTCAAACGCGCTGGTTCTCGGAGAAGTACAATGGGATGGACTTCATTATCCCATTGAATGTCAGGTTTGTGGTGCTGGTGGGAATCTGGAAAAAACAGAGGATGGCAAGTGGAAATTTGTAATTCAGAAAGATGGTTTATTGAAAGATCGGACAACTGTTGCCGGTCGTGCGAAACATTTGGAAGAGATTATGGAAGTACAGGGTGGCTTTTTTAGAAATCCTGAAAAGAGCGCCCTTGTAAATGTAAAGTTAGTAAAATATAAAGAAATACAAATTAAAACAATTTAGTACATAAAAGTGGATATTTTATAAATGTCCACTTTCTTCAAACAATGTGCTGTTAGATGGGTAGGATATAAGAATTATTCAGTGGAAGCTTACGGGAAGCATCGTCTAAACATCTACTGGTATGTTTAGACGATGCAAAAGACAAGAAATGGAGAACTGGGGGGACTAATTATTGAAGATGATAATGCTATTGCTATGATCGAACGGGACTATTTAGAATTTGATCAATTTACGGTTGAGATTGCACCAGGCGGACTTTCCGGGATAGAAAGAAGCGCTGCAGGGTAACTTTGATTTAATTCTATTGGACTTGATGTTGCCGGGAATGGATGGATTTTCGGTTTGCCGGGAGCTACGGAAGCATTTGGATATTCCCATCCTGATGATTACTGCCTTACAGGAGGATATCGACACGATACGCGGTCTGGGAATGGGTGCAGACGATTATATTGAAAAACCATTTTCTCCGAGCGTGCTGGTTGCGCGTGTTAAATCAAATATAGTGCAGTATCGGCGGCTTAAGAAAAATGGTAAGGAAATGTCCGGGGAAATAAACATTGGCCCTATCTGTATCCATACTAAATCCCATCGCGTCTATGTGGCAGGGCAGGAACGGGAATTGAAAAATATAGAATATGAGCTATTGTTATTTTTGGTGACAAACGCTGACATCGTATTTAACCGTGAAACTCTTTACGGACGTATTTGGGGGCTTGAAGCCATGGGGGATAATACTACGGTGACAGTTCATATAAATCGACTCCGGGAAAAAATCGAAGAAGATCCAACAAATCCGCGTTATATTCAAACGGTCTGGGGTGTTGGATACCGTTTTAAAGCATAACAAAAAAATGATAAAAGAAACGGCTTTAAAATACCAAATAAAGTGTGTAAGTTTTTTTAGCTTACGCACTTTATTTGGTATTTTAAGTACCTTTAGGATATTATTTTTCGAATGAATTTCGCTCTTGACCAGGCAGCGGCCCAATATAGGCCGTTGCCTGGTCAAGAGCAAATTTGGAGGTTTGTTCGCTGAGCTTTAGCGATTTCCTTGATGAGAAACGCAGATATTGTTGACCCAGGCAAAGAGCTCATCTAGGTCGTAATCTCCACTGTGTGGCCGCCCCCACGGCAATGCAAAGTCAACGTTGAAGCCTTTGTTTTCCAATGTGGTAGCTAGAATGACTGGAATTGCGAGGGAAGTGTCTCTGTCAACTGCGCCGTGGCGAATTCTCCAGTAATGAGCGGTAGTGGTTCCTTCGGTACCAATGTAGTTCATAGGGTTTAATACCTTCACAATGGACGCATCGGCAAGAGAGCCGCCCGCCGTACTATGATCTTTACCGAAGTTAGTAAAGTGCTGGGCTTTGACAGTTGCAGTGCCAAATAAG
>JAGGAC010000129.1 GCA_017889635.1 Bacillota bacterium
AATCACATCCACCAAACGATTCTTTTGAAAAAGCGTTAAACATAGAGTTTAACCAACTACAGCAACTTCAAACGGCTGTAGTTGTTGAGAAAAAGTCTGCAAATAAAGGCACGTACTCAAGTGTGCATGCTCATTATATTACCAAACAATCGAAAGATGAAATTATTAAGTATTATGAAAGTGAATTAAAAAAACATGGCTGGAAATTTGTCGAAAAAGAATTTGTAAAATCAATATATGGAGAACTTGCTGAAGAACGATATAAATTTATAAAAGACGATAAAAAACTTTTTCTTAGTTTTTCTCAGAATCCAGTAGAAGCAGAATATACATTTAGCATAAGCCTTGGTGGACATTAATTTTGTATTATATTCAGCACGAAAGCACCGGCCCTTGGGGGTTATCCGCCATTAGCGTTAGGCAGCGGTCGCACTTAGCGCCAGAGCCGGTAACAGCTCCGCGCGTGAGGTAGAAATCATAAGGCAAAACCTCTGAAGCAAAAAAGCGTCAGAGGTTTTGCATATATATTCAAGTTCAGGATTCCGGATAATCGCATGTTTTTATCTGAGATTCTTCCATGCAATGTAAGTCTTCTTGGATGGCTTCCAGAACCTGGAGGAAGTATTCGGCTTCGCGAAGTACGTGGTCGGCCAGAAGAGGCGGGATTAGAGAGACAATTTTACATGCGGAAATTAAGTTCCGTGCGGCTTTTTTGAAGTCCCGGATTTGGATGGTTGCTGCTGTTACATCAGTTTCAAATCGCATCAAATCGCTATTTGGACCCATGTGCCATAACATACTGTCCAAGTCGCGGGCCTGAAGCTGCAGGCGTTCAAATTGTGCGGCAAAATCATTGGCTTTAATGACGAAATCACGTTCGGATGGATCAAGCAGTCCGGCAATGAATCTTGCATGATCCGCCATATGTCTAAGCCAAAACACGTTGTCGCTTACAATGGAATCTACAGGATATTTAATGTCGCCATCCCTGATTTTCCCCAGTAATTTGCAGAAGTACATTGCCTCGCGGGAAATATGATCAATTAACAGGGGATAATTAGAGCCGCCTATTTTGCAATTGACTAACAAGTGCAGTACATGGCGTTTAAAGGCAAAAATATTTTTGACGGCGACCATAATTTTTTCGACGAAAGCCATGAATGACTCGTCATTATTTATACACTGAGCCTGTTTTTCAAGGTCTTCAAACTCAGCGTAAAACTGTTCCGCTTGGCGAATAAGTTCGACATCTGTACATGCGAATCCCAATTTCATAAATAAAGAGTGCTCTTTCATAATCCTGAGCCAGAACTTCACCCGGCTCAAGTTAAGGCACTCATAAGGTATTACCTGTCGGCAAAAGATATCCAAGTCAATTCCTCCTTATAGCATCTTATTACATTGTATGTAACACAGATACTGACTGCTACTTCTGTAAATCAGGGCTATAGTGAGGCAACTTGGAATGATAAAAGCCAGCGTTTTTACAATGCTGGCTTTTAGTGGGGAGGCCATAAGGTGAATCTTTTGCAGATAGAAAAGGGATGGATAGACTGACGTATTGAAAATGTTTTGGCCTGGAACTGCTTTATTGAAGTGGAGTATTTGTTTCTTGGTGATAAGTAATATTTTGATGGTGTTCTCCAAATATTGTTTGGCTATCTTCCCGGTGATGGCCGGCATAACGGATAGCGGCGAATTCCGCTAAGTCTTTATCTACTGTTACTAAATCGTCGCGGGTTAATTCTTTAGTACTGTGTTTACCGACTGCTTGAACAGCCAATTGCATTTCTGTTTTGCAGGATGCCAGAAAATTTGCTAAGTGTGTGGCAGCTAAATCGGTATCAAGTTTATTGGCCAGTTTTCCGGTATATAAGGCCAGTTGAGTCGGTGGGGCCTGAGGGAGAGCCTTTATCATCTGGGTATGAAGTGCGGCAACGACTGCTATGGTACCAATGTAAATGGCATCGGCACCTAAAGCGAGAGCCTTAAGAAAATGGCCGGGGGTTGTTAAACCTCCTGTGACAATGATGCTGAACCGATCCCGCAAATTATTATCTAACAGCCAGTCTACGGTTCGTACCAGGGTGTGAAAGGTTGGTAACCCTACGTTGTCCTGCAGGGTAGGATTGGCTGCCGCTGTGCCGCCTTCGGAGCCGTCAACAACAATATAGTCGGCCTGAGTTTGAGCAATGATAGCAAGTTCGTATTCTATATAATCAGTTCCCGCTATTTTTACTCCTACAGGGACATCATACTGGTTTTTCATTTCGTTAATCATTTTTATGTAGTCATGAGAAGTCGATTTACCTGGCATGCGCGAGTAAATAGTAGCATCTTGGCCTTTTTCCACATGCCAAGCTTTTCTTAAGTGTTCGCCAATCTGTTCGGCTTGCATGGGTTCATCAACTGCACCGCCCCATGCTCCTTGGCCTAGTTGAATTTCAATGGCATCCAGGGAGCCTAATTGTTCTTGGCCGCTTAGAAAACCGCCCCGGTGGTATTGACCAACCAGATATTTTGCTGCTGAACGTTCTTCGTGGGTTACCGCAGATTCACCGGTATTGGTGGAGGTGCCTGCCAGCGCTGAACCTTTCGCCAAGGCCATTTTAATAGGCAAACTTAGTGAACCGCCGTACGACATGCCGGTTATCATGATTGGTATATCAAGTTGAAGTGGTTTCTTGGCGGTAGCGCCAATGACTGTTTTGGTAGTAATCTGGGTGTAGTCTTCAGCAGGTAAATGGAAAAGTTGTCTGGGATTGAGTAATATTTTATCCCAGGGTGATAAAACAATCGGGCTTCCCAAGGGGCGGGTAAGTTCTTTGCCTGATTCTGCCCGCATGCATGCTTCAACCATGGCGCGCGGGGAAAGCTTTTCGGTAACGGTTACCATTGAAAATGGATTGTCAGGATAGTCTTCGGTAAGCATTTTGGCTATAGCATCATCGGTGGCCGGATCGAGCATTTTCATCATCAACCAGTTGAGCACTTTTCGCTAACCTCCAGTGGAAATATTTTGGCTAATATCTGGTTTAGTTTTTCCGGCGGCAGGGTATTTATGTATAATATGACATACAGCTGTCATGTTAAGATGGTTATAATTTAATTAATGGTTTGACCTTATAATAATGTATATTTAAAGAGGGCGTATGCTATGGAGTTTATACAAGCAAAAACAGTTATATCAGGCTATGCGGCTGGAAACGCCTGGTTTGGCAACAACTATAATATGAATATATACAAAGGCTGCAGTCATGGTTGTATCTACTGTGACAGCCGCAGTGAATGTTATGGGATAGAAACTTTTGATAAGGTAAGGGCGAAGAAAGATGCGCTGGCCTTAATTGAGCGTGAACTAAAATCGAAGCGCAGAACCGGGGTAATCGGAACCGGGGCGATGAGTGACCCATATAATCCGTTTGAAAAAGAATATCGCTTGACAAGAGGGGCCTTAGAGCTAATTAATACTTATCGTTTTGGGGTTTCTATTGCTACAAAAAGCGATTTGGTGACAAGAGATATTGATGTGCTGAAGTTAATAAAAAGCCATTCGCCTGTACTGATAAAGATTACTATTACTACCGCGAGTGACATGCTTTGCCGAAAAATAGAGCTTAATGTAGCTGAGGCATCAAGGCGATTTGCGGCAATTAAAGCGCTGGCGGAGAATGGCATATATACTGGGATACTGCTTATGCCGGTACTTCCGTTTATAGAGGATACTGAGGAGAATATAAGCACAATTGTTAAGCAGGCGCATGAAAATAACGCTAAGTTCATATATCCGGCTTTTGGCGTGACTTTGCGGCAAAATCAACGGGAGTGGTTTTATAAAAAGCTTGACGAGCAATTTCCGGCGCTTAAAGAAAAGTACATCAAGCAGTTTGGCAATGCTTATGAGTGCCGCTCGCCGAATGCAGGAAAGCTATGGCCGTTATTTCAGAAAGAATGCGATCAAGCAGGAATTGTTTATAAAATGGAAGATATTATTAATGGTTATAAGCAAGGTTATGCTGATAGGCAGCTTTCCTTGTTTTAACTGGCTTTGATAGTATTCTTGTATTGTCCTATTAGCTAAATGAATTTGATATAGACAAAATGACCTGCGGTCATTTATAATTGGGATGGGTGATAATATGACCGGTAAACGTCGCGCAGTCACAGAAGAACAAAAGGAAGAGCGGCGGTTAGCTATTCTTCATGCTGCTGAAACTCTCTTTCAGGCTGCTGATTATAATACCATCAGTATGAGCCAGATTGCGCAAACTGCTGGTGTTGCCAAGGGTACGGTGTTTTTGTATTTTGCTACTAAGGAGGAGCTGTTTCTTGCTATTACAGGGCAGGCTTACAGCAAATTTTTTGCCGGGCTTAATAAGCGGCTTAAGAGTACTATTGATGCCGGAAAAACTTGTACAACCGATGACCTGGTGGATATTTTGCAAGCTGTATTTGGCGGCGATGACGCCTTGCTGCGGTTGATGGGGATTGTCAGTATTATTTTGGAGCATAACATTCAGTATGCTACGGCCTTGCAGTTTAAAAGTATGTTGGCGCATCAGGTTAGAAGCGCCGGAGAATTGCTGGAAGAAGCGATTCCGTCTTGGGGGCCGGGGGAGGGAATGGCCTTTTTGCTTAAATTGCAGGCGTTAGCGATTGGGTTTCAACATTTATCAGCGCCTTCTCCCGTGAGGTTATAAAAGGCATAGGGGCTAGAAACTAAAAAATTTTATAATTAAATGACCAAGGGTCATTTAATTATAAAATTTTTTGGGGGATTAAATATGGAAGCTATGAATGGTACGAAAACTGCGCTAATCACTGGAGTGACTAGCGGTATGGGGCGCGAATTTACATATCTTTTGGCTAGAGATGGGTACAATCTTATTTTGGTTGCCAGGGATGCGGCAAAATTATCCGTCCTTGAGACAGAGCTAAAAGAGCAGTATCCCGGTTTAGCGGTTAACAGTATTGTACAGGATTTGGCAGAGCCAGAGGCTGCGGGAATGATTTATAGGGCTGTAGAGGATATAGGGGTAAGCGTGGATATACTTATAAGTAATGCTGGGTTTAATGTGTATGGCTCTGTGGAACAGACAAGTATGGAGGTGCAGAATGCGCTTATTCAGGTAAATGCTATTACACCGACGATGTTGGCCAAGCTTTTTCTGCCTGGAATGCTGGCGAAAAAAGCGGGGAAGCTTTTGTTTCTTGGGTCGACGGCATCATATTGCGCAGCAACGTACAGCGCGGTATATTGCGCAAGTAAAGCTTATGTTCTGAGATTTTCCGAGTCGTTATCAATGGAGGTTAGAGACACAGGCGTAACTGTGACTTGTTTATGTCCTGGGGCGACTCGGACTGAATTTGCCGCAAAGGCTAATTTAAAGAAAACACGATTATTTAACATTGCGGTTATGGATGCAAAGAAGGTCGCCCAAATTGGTTATCAGGCCTTAATCCATAAGCGGCCTGTTGTGATAAGCGGCTGGTTTAACAAGCTTTTGGTCAAGTCAATGCCGTTTACGCCACGCTGCATTGCTGATGCGATGAGCTGCTATCTTATGGCTGAACGCGGACGGTAAAAGAAGAAGCGAAGCATGGGGACAGCTAACCTTACTGTGTCTCTAAAATTTGCGTTCATGGTTAGGTTGGCTGTAATCTTTTTTTAGACATCTTTTTAGCAGGACTTTGCATTATTATGGGAAATATATTACAAGGTCAATTTTGCGAAAAAAGGAATGATGGGCATGCAAATTTCTGTTACGACTTGGCTTATGGTATATGTTATTTGGAATGTCGCTGCAATCATTCTGGTAAGGTTGGATAAACAGCGGTCGCGTCGGCGGGGAGCCAGGCGCATTCGGGAACGTACTTTCTTTTTATGGGCCGCGGCATTTGGTGCTGTTGGTGTGCTGAGTGGGATGTACTTGTTTCGCCATAAGACGCTGCACTGGTCTTTTGTTATTGGAATACCGCTGCTGGTTATATTTAATTTTGTTTGCGGCTATTATATTTGGCTGGTTTAGCTAAAATAATGGGGGGGAAATAGCATTAATAGGAATGCAAAATCGAAACGCATATCTCCAGATATTTCCAGGAAATTAGAGGCGATAGTTATTGACGAAGTTCAAGATGAAGCCTGCTATGAACTGGGGATGGTTAGTGATGGCATTATTGAAAATCAAAGTGCTGAAAACGTAATCTTTAGGCAAATGGTCTTTAAGAATGTAATATTCAAACAGATAAATTTTAGATATCTTAACCTAACGGATGTAGTATTTGAAAACTGCGATTTATCTAACGCTGATTTTGGTGAAGTTTCTATGGATCGGGTTGAGCTGAAGAATTGCAAAATTATCGGCATAAATATGACTGAATCGTCGCTGCGTAATGTTGTGTTTGATAATTGTAACGGCAACTATGCTATGCTGCGTTATGCGGATTGCAAAAGGGTTGACTTTCTAGATTGCTCATTATCTGATGCTGATTTTTATACAACTAAATTATCTGAGGTGAATTTTAATCATTGCAATTTGGAGCAGGCGCAAATGTCTGGCACTAAACTAAGCGGTATTGATCTAAGCAGTTGTATTTTTGACCAATTGGGAGTAACAAGCGAAGATCTGCGTGGCTTAATCATATCGCCGGAGCAGGCAATTGTGTTTTCCAGGGCGTTTGGTCTGGTTATTAAGTAAAAACAAAGTGGGGGTAGTAAATGTTTGTAGGATACTTGTCAACGATAAAGAATGAAATGGCTTTATATCCGGCTCAGTTACAAGTTGGTCTAAAATTTCTTTTAGAAACTGACCTTTCAAGTTTGCCGCTTGGACGTCATGAGATTCAAGGTGACAAAATATATGCCAGTGTTGCGGAATATGAAACCGAGCCATATAGCGAGCGGCGGGCAGAAGCTCATGCGAAGTATCTGGATATCCAGTATGTTTGCTCAGGGGAAGAGTTTATTGGTGCAGCTCCGTTAAAAGCTGAGTATGAGGTTGAAGAGGATTGTCTTAATGAGCGGGATGTAATATTTTATAAGAAGGTTACAGAGGAAACAAAGCTTACTCTTTTGCCAGGAATGTTTGCTGTTCTATTTCCGTGGGATGTGCATAGACCTAATTGTACTATTGGCGGCAAAGCCTCTAAAGTTCGCAAGATAGTAGTTAAAGTAGCTATTGATGGCATAAAATAGCGGCTTGAGTTCTGACCATAAGTTTAGTAAAAAATATGAGGTTTAACGCGTCTTTTGGGAGGTGCATAAGTTTGAACCAACTGCAAAAAGCAGCCGCGTTTCTTATTTTGGTCGGTTTTGAAAAAGGCAGAAGTATTATTGCGTTGATGGATAGTC
>JAGGAC010000130.1 GCA_017889635.1 Bacillota bacterium
GGGTATACATGGCGAATGAGCAAAAATTTTATGGTTGGAAGCTGGTTGGGGTGTTATGGACCTTGTACTTGCTCAATATGGGTTTTCCGCTATACGGCGGTGCTGTTATCAATTCCTTCATGCTAAAGGAAATACCCATGGATCGCACTACTTACGGCTTAGGTTTCTCGTTGTTGAATTTATTTGTTGGCACATCGGCCATTCTTGTCGGGATGGCAATTACTAAGTGGGGAGTTCGCAAGACATTTGTTATTGGCTCAGGTTTGCTGGCTGTCGGTACATTATGGATGGCACAGGTTGCCACGCAGCCCTGGCATTATTTAGTAGGGTTTGGTTTTTTGGTTGGTTGTGGTCTTGGTTTTGGCACAATTGTGGCATTATCGACAACCGTTACCCGCTGGTTTGTTAAATTCCGGGGAAGAGCCATGGCGCTGGCCATGACCGCTTCGGGCTTTGCTGGCTTTATTGGTGCGCCGGCCATGAACCAACTGATCGCGGCTAACGGGGGCAACTGGCGGTTAGCCTGGCTGGTAGTAACCGGAATTGTTGTTCTTAGTGCTATAATTGCCTGGTTCTTTGTAAAAGAACGTCCGCAGGATATTGGCCAAGTCCCTGATGGACAAGAAGTGGCGGTAACGGTAGCAGCAATGCCTGTAACCAACGCCTTAGTGACGAAATATGTCTGGGAACCGGCTGATGTATATAAGTCAATTACCTATTGGTTGACAGTATTGGCTGCGGCTGCTAGTCAATGGCCGTTTTTCTTTTTTACTGCCCACTGGATTATGCATTTGAAAGGCAAAGGAATTTCATCGGCAGATGCGGCGTTTGCCATGGGGATGTTTACTATGGGTGGAATCTTTGGACGGTTGATAAGCGGCTGGCTCATGGATAGAATGGCGGCCCGCTATGTCTTCATGTTAGGCATTAGTTGTTACTTTATCGGCTCGTATCTTGCTGTTCAGGCTGCTCCTGGCATGCTGGTGGCAGCCTATGTAGCAGCTGTGTTTTATGGTGCCGGTTTTGGCGGGTCTTTTGTGGCTCAAAACACCATGCTGGGCAACTTTTTTGGGCCGACAGCCTTTCCTAAAATCAATGGCATGCTGCAGGCAATCTCTGCTGTTGTTGTTTCCGGCGCCGGTGTAGTTGGAGGGAAATTGTTTGATTCTTTTCAGAGTTATACGCCAGCGTTTCAGCTTAATGCGGCTATCGGCCTGGTAGGGATTATTTGTTTGATCTTTGCAACCATGCCTAAGCCGCCGGCAGCCAAGTGTTCTGAAAATGGTTAAAAATACGGAACGTAATAGAAAAAGCTAAAAATTAAATGGGAGAGATCTTCTTAAAAAAAACAAAGTCACTAAAAAAATGGATGACAATTGTACCACTGGCACTTATGTCCATAACGATGGCTGGCACTCCGGTATTTGACAATCCTGTTTATGCCGCCGCTTCCGCAGCAGCGTCCTTTAGCGATGTACCAGCCGGTCATTGGGCCTATGACGCAGTGTCTAAGTTAGCGAAAGCTGGAATGGTTGACGGGTATGGTGACAAATCATTTAAAGGCGACAGAACCATGAGTCGCTATGAATTTGCATTTATCGTTGCCAAAGCAATGGACAAATTTGAGGCTGCTGATGAAACCAATAAGGAACTGATTGACAAACTGTCTGCGGAATTTGCCAGCGAACTCAACCGCTTGGGCGCTAGAGTAGCAAAAGTGGAAGCTAAAACTAATACCTGGGTGAGCGGTGAAACTCGCTTCCGTTATCTAGGAAATGATCCCAAAGCGCCTGGATCGCAGAAGTTACGGGGAGCGGACAATTTTGATTTCCGGCAACGCATCAAATTCCAGGGAACAATTAATGAGGATATTTCATGGGTAGCACGGGCTCAGGTTACTGGTAAAATGGGTAATTATAATGATGGTGCTAACGGTTCTACTTGCTCCTTTGATATGTTTGCCGTAACCGCAAAAGATGTTTTAGGCATAGATAAAGTTCGTATCGGTCGTTTCCCTTATGATCCTTTTTCTCACGGACTATTTAGTAAGGCCATAGGTGTTGATGGTATTCGCATTGACGAGAACATTGGCAAGTTAACATTTACCGGATCGGTAAATAACGTCAAGTCAGATACCAATCAAGGTACAGGCTATGGAGATAGCGGTGATGCTAACACAGTTACTACCGCGCAACTCTCCGGCAAAATCGGACAAAACCTCGGTTGGAAAGCCGGTTATTACTGGAATGACGGACAAGGTTCAAATTCAAGCATGAATGTCAGCACTGGTAGGACTTTTGAAAACTCCAAAGGTTGGGCAGCTGGTGTTGACGCCAAAATAGGTAACCTGCTGTTTATTGGAGACTATGTATCAACTGATTTGGATAGTGTATCAAATATGCCTAAATCACCCAAAGGCTGGGCTGTTGAACTGACTAACGCCATTAATCAGCCTCACGCATTTTATGGGGCTAAATTACTCGTAGATTATAAGAAAAAAGGAGACTTCGGCTGGTCGGTTTCGTATCGCAGCATTGATGCTGGTGCAATTCCCGCTGGTGTAGGCGGCTTTGATGCACAGGCCATAAGCTACGCTACAGACCGCTATTCAACAATGACAAAAGGCTCTGATAATATTAAAGGTTTATTCGTTGCTTTATCAAGCACGATTAGCAAAAACGTCGTATGGACGATTGAGGGACAAGACCTCAAATTTAAGAACAGAAAACTAACCGATGCAACCTCTGACGATCTTGGTAAAACTTACATGACCAAGATAGAGTTCTTTTATTAAAATATAAGCACATATAGCAAAAGCTTACTTAGGGGCTTCGAGTTATTTCGGGGTCCCTGTTACCTAGCAGGTTTAGGTATAGTTACGAAAAATGCTGCTTGTCTAGAAGCCTTCCAAAGTTTTTTTGATTACAGACTATATAGAGTCAATCCGGGGCCCTTCTTTCCATTTTGAGATTAAGATAAAGACTTGTGCCTTAAAAAGTCAGAGTTTGAATAGGAGAAAAAAATATGCAAAGAAAATATCCAAATCTATGTAAGCCAATCAAAATTGGAAATGTGCATTTCCGAAACAGAATGTTTTCTGCTCCTATGGGAGGAACAGACATTACCGCTGACTGCACCATTGGACGTGCGTCCACACTTTTTATGAATTAAGAGCTAAGGGCGGTGCCGCCTCAGTTACCGTTAGTGAATGTGTAGTTCATCCGGAAACAGAAGGTTCTCATATGTTTCATCTGGATTTACATACAGTAGGATCACTTTCGAGTTTTACCTACACGGCCGATGCTATCCGCCGTCACGGTGCAATTGCCAGTGTTGAACTGTCTCATTCCGGACAGTATGCCGGAACTTATCTGACCGACAAGGATAAGAAACGCGGGCTTGCCCAGTGGGGGCCAAGTGCCGGGGTCCGTCCTGATGGCCTGGAAGTAAAGGAACTTACTGAAGAGAAAATTACTGATATTGGCAGAAGCTGCAGGGGTTGAGATTCGCTTAAATACAACTGTTACCAAAGAGTATGTGGAAAAAGAAAACGTTGATGCGTTAATAATTGCAGTGGGTTCCAAGCCGGTTGTTCCGCCGATTCCTGGTTTGCAAGATGATAACGTAATCGTCGTTAATAACTATTATCTGGAAAAGGATAAGGTTAGTGATCAAGTCGTTGTCTTGGGAGGTGGAATGGCAGGTTGCGAAGCGGCCATCCATCTTGCGCAGGAAGGCAAGAGTGTGCAGCTGATAGAGATGAGAAGTGAATTGGCCCCGGATGCAAATATCAGGCACCGTCCGCTTTTGTTAGCCGAAATCGAGCAGAATAAGATTCATGTTCATATAGGATATAAGGGGTTACGCGTAACAGAAGAAGGTGTCGTTTGTACTGATGAAGCTGGTAAAGAACATCTTGTGCCAGGTACTACAGTCATCTGTGCACTTGGACAGCAAGCAAGAAGAGACGTAGTAGAAGAATTAATTGATTGCGCACCGTATGTTGCACAGATTGGAGATTGTGTACGTGCATCTACCATAACGACTGCAATATATCAAGGATATCATGCTGCCCTTGATATCTGATCAGGGTGTCAAAGGTTCGGTTTAACGGGAACGTGTATGTTGGTGTTCGGCGTATGGTACCATATGAAAATATAATTTTGGATAAGTGGGGAGTAGATTATGATAAAAACAGCACAACAATTACTTGCAGAACGTACTGAAAGATTGAAAAAAAACGATTGCCTTTGAAAAAACCGATCGTGCACCGGTTATACTTTCGGGAGATGCCGTTTTTGCCAGGCATGGAAGAAATCGCAGCTTCAAGTCAGGTTTTGGCCAAATTGGCCATGGAACTAAGGGAAGCTGTCAATAAGTTCGAGGCGTAAGGGGGACTTTTATCCAGATGGAAAGTATAACTTTCCCTGGATTGAACGACTATACCCCTAAAGGGCACAGGCGGCTTCTGCCGGCGACGCACCCGGATGGTGCTAGTGCCGATTGCGCCATGGAGGGCATAGCAATTCGGCCGTCCTGACGGACTTGGCACAAGCCAAGTCTTTTCTTATAAGATAAGAAAGTATAGTGCGACCGGGCAAGGTCGTAGTTCCAAGCGGGTGGAACTCCCGTCTGGTAAAGCCTAACCAGCAACCAGTACCGAGTCTTTGGATT
>JAGGAC010000131.1 GCA_017889635.1 Bacillota bacterium
TAAACCAAATACCAAGGCGATAGTCTTAGAGAGTCCGTCTAATCCCTTGCTCAAAGTCAGTGATTTGCCAACAATCTGTGCTTGGGCGAAAAAGCAGGAGATTATCTCGATTGTGGATAATACCTTTATGACACCATACCTTCAGAAACCACTGACCTTCGGGGCAGATATTGTGGTTCACAGCGCGACCAAATTTCTTGCCGGGCACAGTGATGTTGTTGCCGGACTGGCGGTGGCGGGAAGTGAAGAATGGGCGAAGAAACTGAAGTTTATCCAAAATTCCTTAGGGGCTGTACTTGGTCCTCAGGATAGCTGGCTAACGATACGCGGGATAAAAACTTTGAAGACTAGGCTGGACTATTCCGAGAAGGCAGCGCATAAAATTGCCAATGAACTAGCCTCATGGAGTACAGTAAAAGCAGTGCATTATCCTGGCTTAACCAATCACCCTGGTCATGAATTAATCAAAAGTCAGGCTAGTGGTTTTGGGGCAGTGCTGTCTTTTGAACTCGAGAGTACTGAACTGGCTAAAAAGTTGATGGCTAATGTAAAGCTGCCGGCGCTGGCGGTTAGCTTGGGCGGGGTCGAGAGTATTTTGTCTTATCCGGCAACCATGTCGCATGCTGCCATACCGCAGGAAGTGCGCCATAAGTTAGGCATTAGTGATGCTTTGCTGAGGCTTTCGATTGGGCTGGAAGATCCAAATGATTTGCTTGAGGATCTGTTTTCGGCGCTTAATAGCTAAGGCTTATTATTCACTTTTGGAGGAGGTGAACGGTTGATGGAAGTTCCGGAGTATGCCTGGGAAATTATCGAAAAAGAAGTGCGGCAAATTCAACATGGCACAATTACGTTAGTAATCCAAGATGGTTGCATGATTCAAATAGACAAGACCGAAAAAATCCGTCTTGCGCCTAAAGGGGCAGAGAAACCTAAGCCTTCAAATATTCAAGATGCAAAGTTAAACAAAAAAAACCTGCGTCTGCAGGTTGGGGACGTATTGCGGGATCTGCGCTTTGGGCAGGTAGTTATTGTTGTTAAAGATAACTTGATTTCTCAGATTGAGCGCCTGGAAAAACAGCGGGTTGCAAATCTGGCCGGATTGTTTGGTGATGGAATTTAGGAAAAATACCATTAAGGATGTATAATATTGTGGACTGTCGCCAGGAATATGCCTGGCTGAAATAAGTGAATAAGCGGCAGATAATTATAAACGTCCGTTATATGGGCGTTTTTTGTTTTGGAGGGAGGAGGGTGGAATTTGTTGTGTGATATAGATCAAAGTAAGATAGCCAAAATGCGGGTAAAATAGAATTAGCAGTTATTACAGCAAGGTGTAAGGGGGAAGTGGGGCAATGTTACCTAAAGGAGCTAATTTACAGAAAATCCATAATGGCAAAAAAACGTATGCTATAACACCGCATTTGCCGGGAGGGTTTATAAAGCCTGAGATAATGGAGCGATTTGCCGCTGTTGCCAGGAAGTATAGCGGTACATTGAAATTGACTTCGGCCCAGCGGATTATGATTACCGGTTTAAAGGCCGAGGATGTTGACAGTATCTGGGATGAGCTAGGAATGCAGCCAGCCATGGGCTTTGCTAACTGCGTTCGCAGTGTGAAGATTTGTCCGGGAATTGCGTTTTGTAAGCGGGGCAAGCAAGACAGTATAAAACTGGGGTTTGAATTAGATACCAGGTACATCAAGAAGGAAATGCCGTCGCGAATGAAATTTGGGGTTTCTGGATGCCCCAATTCTTGCTCAGAGGCCATTATCAAGGATATTGGCGTTATCGGTACTGATGAGGGCTGGGATGTTTATGTTGGCGGGAGCGCCGGGTCACATCCCCGGCTTGGCGATAAGCTTATCACAGCTTTAAATTATGATGATACATTAAGAATCATTGATATTACTGTCCGGTACTACCAGAAGAATGCTGATATTGAGCGGGTAGGTCAGTTCATTGAGCGAATTGGGTTTGAAAAATTCAAGAATGATATCTTGGCAGAGTTCAATAATAATACGGCTGCCGATCCGCTGACCAAGCCATATTCAGGCAGCGAACAAATGATACCCAAGCCAGGAGGCTTGACTGAGGGCAATCTGGTATTTGGCGACAGCATTAATGCAGACAGTGTTATTGCTGATATTATTAGGGTATATCCTCAGACGATTCCGGTACTGCGATCGTTTGGTATGGGGTGCCTCGGCTGCCCGTCGGCTACCGGTGAGGCGCTAGAAAAGGCAGCCGGCATTCATGGGCTTGATGTTAACGAACTAATTGAAGCATTAAATAAAGTTGCGCTGAGCGGTGAGAAATAACGCAAGTATTTTTTGGGAGGATGAAGCGAGAATGAAAGAAAAATTTATCAAGAATATGGAATTTAGTAAGGTAATGGAATTGGCTAATTTGGTTGAATATCAGGCGGGAAAGGTTATCAGCGTCACGTTTGTTCAGAATGACGCAGTCAGTATTACTTTGTTTGCCTTTGCGAAAGGTGAGGGGATAAGTACCCACGCTGCATCAGGCGACGCTTTGGTGTATATCCTCGATGGTGCGGCGCAAATCACCATAGGCGAAGAAACAATGAAGGCCGAAAAGGGACAGGTAGTCGTAATGCCTGCTAATGTTCCCCATGGGCTGGATGCAATCGATAATTTTAAAATGTTTCTTATTGTTGTTAGAAAATGATAAGTGAAATTAATTGATGTAAAAAATACCTGAGACTTCACCAGCGTTGGGTGGAGCCTCAGGTATTTTTTACGAAGGTTGAGAGCGGACTAGCAGTTTTTTAAATAGCATGGCGATTATAACTAATATAATACTGCCGCTCAGTACAGGCGTAATTAAGAAATCCCAGGAAGCTGTCCCCTGCATCATCAGTAAAAGAGGATCGGCAGCCGCTGGCGGGTGCTGTAGCCGTACTATTTGCATTACGGCAATAGCAATGCTTACCGCCAGGGCGTATGACCACCATTCTGCCCCGAAGAAATTAGCGCAAAGTATTCCGATTATACTGGAGAGAAGATGTCCGCCGATAATATTTCGCGGTTGGGCAAAAGCACTATCCGGAATAACAAATGCAATAAAACAAGTTGCACCCAGCGGAGGCATTAGAAAATATTTGCCTGTAACTGATGAGAGGTAAGCTATTGTACCAATGCCTAACATTGCTCCTACTGAAGAGCTAAAGATGTGCCAGACATTAAGCCGACGGTGAAGCCATTTTTGCTGTGAAGCTGTAGTTCCATTCCTATGGGCCATAACACCTTCCCTCCTTTCATTGTCATACTGGCTTGGTATTGGCATAGCCAAGATTATACTATTTTTCCAGTTTGTTGCCTGTGATGTGGATCACAGACAAAAATTGTATAGGTTTATAACGGCGATACATAATACTAACTGAATGTGTATTTAACGGAAAAGGAAATGGTTGAAGGAGGTTTATCCTGAGTATGGATAATGCAATGTTTTGTTACCAATGTGAGCAGACCGCAGGCGGTAAAGGCTGTGTAAAGATGGGTGTATGCGGCAAAACTCCTGAAGTTGCCGGTTTGCAGGACGTTCTTGTTCACTCGCTGAAAGGAATCGGTTATTATGGCTGGCAAATTATCCAGGCCGGTGGCGAGATTGACACTCCAACCTATAAATTTATTATGGATGCGATGTTTGCTACCCTTACTAATGTCAACTTCGATCCGGAGCGGTTTGTAAGCTACATACAAGAAGCTAATAAGATTAAAGCTCAGCTTAAAGCGCAGTTAGGCGATAAAGCGAAGGCTGCTCCCCCGGAAGCAGATTATGTGGCCCCGTCTACTAAGGAAGAAATGCTAAAGGATGCGCCAAAGTTTGGGATTATGACCGACCAAGCCATGGATATGAATATCCGGTCATTGCAGCAAACGCTGATCTATGGTTTTAAAGGCATGGCCGCTTATGCTCACCATGCACTGGTGCTGGGGAAAAAAGACCGGGAAGTGGGGAATTTCTTCTTTAAGGGACTGGCGGCGACATTAGATAAAACGCTGGGCGTGCCTGAGTTGTTAGGGCTATGCCTGGAACTTGGCAAGACGAATTTAAAATGCATGGAGATGCTTGATGCAGCCAACACCGGTGCGTATGGCAATCCAGAACCAACAGAATTATTGATCTCTAAAAAAGCCGGTCCGTTTATCGTCATCTCCGGCCACGATATGAAAGATCTTAAGTTGTTGTTAGAGCAGACCGAAGGCAAAGGCATTAACATATATACTCACGGAGAAATGATTCCTGCCCACGGCTATCCGGAACTGAAAAAGCACAAGCACCTTATTGGTAACTTTGGAACGGCCTGGCAGAATCAGCAGAAAGAGTTTGACAATTTGCCTGGCTGTATTCTAATGACGACAAACTGTCTTATGACACCGCGCGACAGTTATCGCGACAGAATATTTGCCACCAGTATCGTTAGTTTTCCGGATATGCCTTATATTGAAGAGCGCGATGATCGCAAAGACTTTACACCTGTTATTAACAAGGCTTTGGAACTGGGCGGTTTTAAAGAAAATGAACCGGAGCGCAAAATCGTTGTAGGTTTCGGACACCATGCAGTATTGAGTAATGCCGGA
>JAGGAC010000132.1 GCA_017889635.1 Bacillota bacterium
AGATCGTCACTGCTAATCCTTTTTGCCAGGTTATTCATTGCATCATCTGTTGTAACCCCCAGGCTCATCTCTTTTAAAAGCCTAGCAAACTCTTCTGAAATCGGCGGCGGCATCTCTCTGGCCACCATTTCTACCGCCTGCATAAAGCTATAGCCTGTTCTAAGAGAATTAGACACCAGTGTCAGCGCATCACCCAACTCTAAATTAAAGGCTTTTACTCGTTTCGCTATTTTTATCCTCAGGACAAGAACAGGACTTAAATATCCCGCCATTATTCCGCCAATAGTGCAAAATATCCCGCCGCCAGACAGCGCCAACATAACCAAGCCCCCAAAAACTGCCGCAAGCGTACAAATGGCCATAAACTCCGTCCCCCTGAGCGGCAACCCGGCCTGAATAAGCTTATGCTCTATTGTCCTCGACCACTGGGACCACTCAAAATACTTACCGGCCTGACGAACAAAAGCCCTCCATACCGAAACTTCCGGTGCAAACGGCGGCGGTGCCGCAGGACTATTGCTCGTTATTGGCGCAGGCAACTCAACATAGCGACTAAGCCGCTCGCGGATAACTGCGCCAGGTAACATCGCATAATAGTAGACCCCAAAAAGAATTACAAGTACCGCCCCAAAAGTAATCAGAGCTATCAGCAGAGACATAACTGCGCCTCCTCTACCCCCATAAACGTCGAAGTTTGCCTACTACACCTCTGGGCTCTTCTCTGGACTGCCAGTCATCGGCAGCAATAGTACGAGCCAGATTAACCACACGCAGCGAAACCTGAGCCTCAGGATTACTTATCACAAACGGAACACCGCGATTTACCGAAGTTGCAACGACCTTGCCATCGTTCGGCAAAGCAGCTATAAATGATTGCCGTAAGCTTTCCTCTGCTTCCGGCACGTCAATCCCCCCCTCTGAACTAGCTTTATTTAGCACAAGCTGTAGCTTTTCCGTAGAATAATTAAGCGACCCCATAACCTCCAAGCAAAGTTTAACATTTTTTATTGTTGGCAAATCCAATGCCGCAACTACCAAAACCACATCAGACGCATCAAGCACAGACAATACTACTTCATTAAAAGAAGGCGGTGTATCAACAATAATGTATTTACACGTCATCCTCATAATATTAAGCACCTTGGCCAAATGCGCCGCCTCCACAGTTTCAGCCTGTTCAGGCCGGACAGGAGCCGCCAGAAGACGAATATTATCATTATACGCCGTCAAATAACTCTCCAGCAAAGTCTTGTCTAAATTATCAATATCCCGAACCAAATCCGCTACAGTTGTAAGCGGCATTAGATTAAGAGCCAATGCGATATCTCCAAACTGCAAATCAGCATCTACAATTCCTACCCGCTCACCGGTCCGATTAGCTAAAGCTACTGCTAAATTAACAGCCAAGGTCGTCTTACCCACTCCGCCCTTAGTACTAAACACAGTAATAACCTTCCCCGGTTCGTCCTCTTTAGCTTTAAGCGGAATTACTTTACTCCGTATTATTTGATTTTCATACACTCGCTTGAGAGCCTGCAAAAGTTCATCGCCAGTAAAAGGCTTTACCAAATAATCCTTAACCCCGGCCACCATCGCCCGTCGCAAATATTCCTGTTCACCCTGGACACTCATAATTAGAGTTGCGCAACCAGGCGCTTCAGTTGCTAGCACCTCAGCAGCGCTGATACCGTCCATTCCAGGCATATTCACATCCATCAGCACAACATCGGGGTTAAGTGATTTGGCCTTAGCTATAGCATCCTCGGCGGTCTCGGCTTCACCCACAACCATAATTTCCGAACTAAACCCGATCAAACAACAAATATTTTCCCTCGTTTCCTTAATATCATCAACAATCAACACCTTAATTTTATCAGTCACGCTTAGCCCTCCTCCCAAGGCTTGGCTGCAACCGCTCCACGCATTGCCTTGGTCATATCTGCTTTATAATCATCAGCGTCAACAATCGTCGGTGTAATAAGAATAATCAATTCAGTCTCCTCGCGACTAAATGATGTGCTCTTAAATAAGCTCCCAACAATCGGCAACTGGGCCAAAAGCGGCACCTTGACAATATCCCTGCTGGTATCTGCAGAAATTAATCCGCCAATAGCCATCGTTTGACCAGATACAACAGCAATCGCTGCCTCCGCTTTACGAACATTGAGCGGCGGTATTTTTAGTCCTGCGCCAATTCCGATTTGATGATCGCTTGACCAGTCTAGTGTACTAACCTCAGCCTTTATCTTTGTACTTATCAAATTTCCGCCGCTGACCAGCGGCTCAATCTCCATTTTAATACCATAATCTTTCCACTCAATTGATATCTTGCCATCACTGCTCGAAACAGGAACCGGAATTTGTCCCCCCGCCAAAATATGAGCCTTCTCACCACTTAACGTAATCATATTCGGCTGCGATAACACCTTTGCCAAACGACTTTTCACCAATGCATCAAGTTTTGCGTTGATTGGAGAATACGTCCCTAAATTGCCGAACGCACTCGAATTTATTGAATTACTTATCCCCTGTCCAAAAAGAAAGGTTCCCGGTGATACTGCCGGATCATTGCCACCCCAGCTAATCCCCAGATTGTTTATTTTCTGTCGGCTAATCTCCACAATCTTCGCCTCAAGTTTTACCTGCAGCGGCTTAACAACGCTCAGTAAATTTACAACCTTGTCGCCAAACGCAGCAGCAATCTTCTCCGCCCGGGCCTTTTCATTCTGATCTCTCACAAGGCCTTCTAAAATAACACTCTTATTTACAATACTCACCTTTACGTCCCGATACCCAAGCAGACCGGTTAGCTCTCCCGCAGCCGCACTGTTACTTGGACCTACCTCTACCAAAAAACTTTGCCGTCCCTCTCCAGACCACACATGAAGGGTAGTAATCCCCGGCGCTTTACCAACAACCACAACCTCCCCGCTACTGACTGCCACAACATCAGCAATATCCGGATTAGCCACCGCAACTCGTTCCACACCGTCAAAACTTTCATCCGCCTGTGCTACCGACATAACCATAAGAAGCAACATCGCCGCCATACTGATTATTCTTGCCAAAACCATTGGCCCACCTCTTTTTTCCAAGTCGTACATTTTAGTGTAATGGCACAGTTTCGACTTTAGTTCCCCGAATCAGCTGTATTCCCCCGCTTGGCTTTTGCGGCAGCGAAGGCGGAGCACTTGGAGCCGGGACAACCGGAGTCTCCGCTTTATACCGGCTGCCGATCAAGTCCCGCGGTGTAACAGTGCCTGTTAGCACCAGTCCATCACCAGGCATGTACGACCTGAGAGCAAGCCGAATTTTTCCCTTCTCTTCTGCTACCGTTAAGCGAGTGGCTTCCTCCGGCGTAACCGCCAACGTTACCGTCGAAACACGGATGACATCTTGCTTACCCTTATTAGCCTCAGCATTAGGATTAACAACCACCCCTGATTGAGGTTCACGATCCACCGCCAAAACCTCAACATTTTGGAGAATAATACGACTGGCGTCCTCCCCTACAGCACTCTGATCGAAAGTGGCAATCAAGTCAACATTATCGCCAGGCTTAACAAATCCGGCTACCCCGGTGACCTCGGTCACCGACACAGTAACCGCCCTCATATTCCGGGGAATTGAACCCGAAAATCCCCCAGCCTTCCCGGCAACAACAAGCCGCTGCGCAGTAATTTGCTCCCCGGCTACAATAGGCTCCCGGACAAGTACCCCGACAGCATTATCGATCCCTTGCACTGCCCCTGGCTGGATATACTCCTCCGGAACATTAACTTCCTGAATCATGTCGGCAGTAATTTTCGTCTTAGGCAAAATATCTACTTTAGCTACAACAACAGGCAACCCTGGCTTTGGTGCCTTTACAGAAGCTTTCTGCAAATAATTATACACAAGCGTCGCACTAACCAAACTTAATATCACAGCAATAATAAACAGCCCTTTACCCGATAGCCTTGCCACACCGCTCCCTCCTCCCTACAATTCCGTACCATACACTCTTTACTTATATTTTACTTTAAGGAACCACTCTTCTCATCAGACTACCGCCCTAATCCACCTGCGATTACGGTCTTGTTTTTTTAGGACCAATGCCCCCGAAAAAAAATAGGGACCAGGGATTACACGCCTCCCCTGGTCCCCCTACTGCTATTTCGTTTAAAAAGTATTACAGCCATTTGCGCCTTCTAAATAGCGCCAACATAATTAGACTAATTAAAATCATTACCGTCCAAATACCCGGGTAACCCCACTCCCATTCCAATTCCGGCATATATTTAAAATTCATTCCATAAACTCCGGCAATAAACGTCAACGGAATAAAAATAGTAGAAATAATGGTTAGCACTTTCATAATCTGGTTCATACCGTTACTAACACTAGAAAGATATATATCAAGCATGCCGGATAAAATGTCTCGGTATGTCTCTAACGTGTCAAGAACTTGGATAGTATGGTCATATATATCCCGGACATAAAGCAGTGTACCCTCTTTAATAAGTCCTGAATCGCCACGCCCCAGAGCTCCGACAACTTCTCTGAGCGGCCAAAGCGCTTTACGGAAAATAAGCATTCTCCGCTTCAAACTGTGTATATCTTGCAAATCATTGCGCCTTGGCGCAACAACTAAATTTTCTTCCAAATCCTCAACCGTTTCGCCAAGCTCCTCCAGCACTACAAAGTAATTATCAACCACAGTATCCAGCATAGCATATGCCAAATAATCCGCTCCCTGACGCCGAATACGCCCTTTTCCGCCCCTAATGCGCTCCCTCAGCCCTTCAAATAGCTCCTGTTTATGCTCCTGAAACGAAATTACATAATTATCGCCTAAAATTATGCTGATTTGTTCGGTTCCCGTTTCCGCTGCGTTATCCAAGCTGTCAAAAGACTTCAAAACAATATAAAGATATTCACCGTAATCCTCCAGCTTGGGCCGATGGTTAGTGTCCAGGATATCTTCCAAAACCAAGGGATGGATTCCGAAACAGTCGCCGATACGTTCAATTATTTCTATATCATGCAGACCAATAACATTAATCCAGGTAACCGCAGCCGTCTCCTTAAAACGCAGCAAATCCCCCACCGTCTCCGGCTCCTCTTCGCAAACACCGTCACCATCATAATCCATCACTCTTATTGTCACCTTTTCAACCTGGGTATTGCCTGTATAAAGCAACGCCCCTGGTGGCAATCCTGATTTTCTAGCCATCCCCCGCGACAACCTTGCCACATTACCAGCCCCCTCTCCGCCATCATGATATTAGAAAGAGCCCGGCGCAAGGCCAAGCCCTTTCTAAATATTCTCAGTCCTCCGACGCTTCTTGCCAGGCACTGATTAGCTCTTCCTTCTGTTTTCGAGTAAGCTTTTTAAGCTCCCACTCCCGCTTACAAGCCTCAACCTTATTTATGCATTCTTCATAATATACCAGCTCAACCGGCCTACGCCCCCGTGTATATCGGGCCCCGTTTCCAGCATTATGGGTCTTAACTCTGGCGGCGATATCACTTGTCCATCCAGCATAAAAAGTGCCATCAGCACAACGAAGTATGTAACTATATGCCCTCTCAGGCTGCATTCTCAATAGTAACCTTTTGAATGACGACATCCTCTAACGGCCGATCATTTCTACCTGTTTCAACAACACCAATCTTCTCTACTACTTCCATACCTTCAATTACCTTGCCAAATACTGAATGGCGGTTATCCAGCCACGGAGTAGGCACCAAGGTAATAAAGAACTGCGATCCACCTGTGTTAGGACCTGCATTAGCCATTGATAGTATTCCCGGCACATCGTGTTTTAGCTCAGGATGAAACTCGTCCGGAATCTTATATCCTGGACCGCCGGTACCATTTCCCAACGGACAACCACCCTGAATCATAAAGTCAGCAATCACGCGGTGAAAAACCACGCCGTCATAAAATTCTTTCTCAGCCAAATCAATAAAATTCTTTGTTGTAATCGGCGTTTTATCCTCGAATAATTCAATTTTAAACTCACCCATACTGGTGTCAAACTTAGCTATCCGATTAGTCATAAATAACCCTCCTGGTAAAATATTGCGCCTAAATTATGTTCGCAATGTACACCGATTCTCCTGCAACACTAGTTGTCCTTCGATGCATAACGAATTTCCCAGGTAAGCGTCCCTGGGCGCGATGAATCCCGAAAAATCTGGCGTTCATGCATACTGTAACCAATCAGAATAATCTGTTTTGCTCGCCGCTGAGGCAGAAACCGATACGAAGCAGTCCCTGGCGGTACCATGTCAATCTCGCCATCATCCCAAACAATTTTTATCGCCGACTTTTTAGCATTTTCACCTTTAGCCTGAAAATTGACAATTTCGATTTCCTCGGCATATTGACCAACAATTTTCTGCGGCAGTTCCACTTTGCCTGTAAATGCTACATCAGTTCCGCTTAAATTCCTTAGCGGCAATAACGCGTTAATCTTCACCGTCCCTGGAGGTACCTGTAAAGCAGCGGCATCACCAACCGTAGCCGCATTCGCATTCGCAGCCGTATTCGCAGCATCTACCCCCTGTGCTGTTGGCTTAGTCGGCCGCTCCAGCCAGGCATATAATCCGATCCCCAAAATAGCTATCACAACAACAATTCCAATTACAATCACTTTTTTTGAAGCAGGCATAACACTCCCCCCGCTTCCATTGTAAAAGATGCATCGTCCGAACGCAAGCGACGGCGCAAAAAATCGCCGCTACTTACGCAAAAACCAGGAGCACAATGACTCCTGGTTCTACTCCTAGCTACATACAGCCGTTATTCGTTAAAAAATTTTGAAGCACTGTTATTCCATCAGGCGTCAGTATCGACTCAGGATGGAATTGTACACCTTCAACATTGTATTGCCGATGCTTTAAACCCATAATTAGCCCATCTTCACTTGTTGCCGTCACCGTAAAGCAATCCGGCAACGTCGCCCGGTCGACAATAAGCGAATGATAGCGTCCGGCAGAAAATGGGCAAGGAAGATCTTTGTAAAGACCACCTCCATCATGAATTATCGCCGATACTTTACCGTGAACCGGCTCCGGTGCCCGCACAACCTTACCGCCGAACACTTCTCCAATAACCTGATGACCCAGGCAAATTCCTAAAATCGGTATCTTCCCGGCAAAACGCGTCACCACATCGCGGCTAATTCCGGCGTCATCCGTCGTACCCGGCCCCGGTGAAATTACCAACGCACTATAGCCGCCGTTCTCAATTTCCGCTAGCGTAATACAATCATTACGCACCACCCGAACCGGATGTCCGAGGTCGGCTATATACTGAAAAACATTATAAGTAAACGAATCATAATTATCAATAAGTAAAATCATGACCGTCACTCTCCTCCCAATACGCCGAACATCGCTCCGGCTTTATGCA
>JAGGAC010000133.1 GCA_017889635.1 Bacillota bacterium
AATCCGGGAGCTGTGATGGAAAAACTCTTGAAGCTCCCGGGAATTGGCCCATGGACAGCCCAATATCTTGCACTTAGAGCTCTCGGTTGGCCGGATGCTTTCCTACACACTGACTATGGAGTAAAAAAAGCGCTTTCAGATCGTTCGTCACAAGAAATATTGCAACTGTCGCAGAAATGGAGTCCTTGGCGTTCATACGCGACTATTTTGCTGTGGGACTTTCTTACCCAAAAACTTGAAATTGAGAAAGGGAGTTGTTGTAGACATTGATTTACACGTGTTCGATAGATACCCCTTTAGGGGCGATGACTGCCGCCCTAAAAGATGAGGCTCTGGTTGGTTTGTGGTTTATTGGGCAAAAATATTATCCTCGCCAATTGAACGAGTGGATTTACGCACCCGATCAACCGATTTTTAAGGCTCTACGAAACTATCTTGCCGATTATTTTGCAGGTAAGTCCAGAACGTTTGATGGTCGGCTTAATCCTCAAGGATCTCCGTTTCAAAAAATGGTCTGGAATATTTTGTTGACAATACCGCTGGGACAAGTTGCTACTTATGGACAAATTGCCAAGTGCGTGGCTTTGAAACGGGGCTTAGCTTCAATGTCCGCCCAGGCTGTGGGTGGGGCTGTCGGGCATAATCCTATTGAAACCTGACTGGTTATGCTGGTGGATTGGATAAGAAAAAGACCCTGCTGCAAATTGAAAAGGTAAAGCTTCTTCAACCATGGTCCCCTCCGTAAATTGAAGTTCCTCCATCCTCACATAATTTGCATCTTTAGAATATTATAGTGTAGATGCACTAGGTACATACCAAATACGAAGGAGGAATTTGAATGTTTTTTAATGGCAACCGAGAAATTTGGTTTATCGTATTGATTATTAGCCTATGGGTACTCTTATTCCCAGATATTGATACCAATTGCAGTTAAGTTTTCTGACAACGTCTGTTAGTTGAGTCAAGAGTCCAGCTAACTAAAGTCAATTTTCCAACTACTCCAGTTGATAGATTATTCTATATATGCTATGATTAACTCGCCTGACCTTGGTCAGGCGAGTTAATCTTTTTGGAGGATTTTATGTCCGAACATAATTTAATTAAAATAGCTATTAAGCAATTTTTACAATTCGGCTATGAAGGAACAAAACTAGCTCATATTGCTGAAGAGGCTGGAATGAAAAAACAGTCGCTATATTTCCACTTCAAAAATAAAGATGATTTATTATTACAAGTTAACAAAACGGTAATTGAAGAGGAAATCAATTTTTTACAATTATTTTTCTCTAAAAACATAGATTTGTCATTAAAAGATACACTATACTTTTTACTGCTTGACTATAAAAGGCGCTATCTTACTAATGACAACAATGGCTTCATGTTCTTATTAACTTTCATTCCTCCGGATTCACTACAGAACTACTTTTTGCAAAATTACCATTTGTTCTTAAATCATTTAAAAAATTTATTACAACCGAAATTTTTGGAAGAGGCAAATTTACGCATTAACCCGGATGACGGACCAACTTCATTTATTACATTATTGGATGGTTTATTCACACAACTGATTTTTGAAACACCAAAGGACTTTGATAATTCATTATGCATATTCTGGGACATTTACTGGAATGGTCTTATCAAAAAAAAATAACAGAAAAAGCTGGATGATTAATATGAACCAGAGTTATGTAGCCATCTTTCAAACGGAGGGGTTTTATGGTTTGGAAATCTTTTATGTAAGGTTAATGAAAATTTTACATAGAGTTAACTTGTATCCATAGTAAATGGTTTACACTTTTCTTAAGGTGAAGAAAGGATGATACAGGCTATGGCTATTTGGCAGATTGAGTTAGATAACCGAGATGTTGTTCAATATCGTCGAAAGTTGAAGAGCCGGGGCTTTATTTCTGCAAATTATTTTTCTTCTAATGGTTTTGATTTAACAAAAATGAGAAAGCTGGCTGGTGAGGGTAAACTGGATGCTGTGCGATGTATTATAGGACAATCCGTCAGGTGGTATTATGCCGAAGAACAAGCGGAATTTGCCCGACTTAAAGGGCAGATACGCTGACCTTATATCAAAGTATTGTTAAGACATCCGGGTGGGCCATATTATTGCGATAAAGATGATAGGTACTAGGGATAAGTGATATGCGCCAACAATGGATGTTACTGATATGCTGTAACGTCAAAAATGCCGTCACCTTGACACATGTCAATTGGTGACGGCATTTTTGGCGCTTACGAAATAAATAAGTTCCCAGTTAGGTCATTTGAGGTAAAGTAAACTGTATTAGTGGTAACTACAAACGGCTTCATCAAGTCTCCTTACGGTGTTACAATGGACTTAACGGTATTAACTAAAGCTGTTTCGCCTTCATTTGTCCAAATTAAGTATAATTGCTCAAGTGTAGCTTGGGAAAAAACGTAGTTGCGTAGGGTATAGAATTTTCTAGTCTCCAGGTCTGCGGAGGTCAGACGGTACTCTTTTTGGGCAATTTCGCCTAGTTTAGCAATCATCCATTTGGCCGCAGGTACAGTAAATACCCAGTCATGGTCGCCTAAATGCGTGATAAAACCCTCAACGTGCCGCGGTTGGGGGAGCGTCTGACCATCATCGGCAAGCAGCCCCAAAGAAACAGCATTTTGATTGGCGAGAATAGCTGCGGCAGTAAGCCAATTCACTACGTCCTGTTCGTCGTTATTGGTTCCAGGATGGTTGTGCGCACATGCTTGCGCGATAATCACTTCTGTCGGGAATTGGCGGTGGATAAGTTCGGCCAGACTGAGTATATGGTGTGAACCAGTTCCCGCAATAGAGTATTCGGTTCTGGAGGCACCATTTTTCTGCCATTGAAAAACCCATGGTTTATGCAGATCATGAAGTGTCTGGGCTGCAATGACAACATCACGGTTCATCGATGTTCCATAAACATCCTTATAGGCTTGAAAAAATCCAAGCGCCGCCTTAACATTAATCGCCACATGAGTAGCTAGCCCGCCGGGATAGGAATGATGGCTGGTGTAACCGCTGCCAGGTGCCGCATAAAACGGGATTACTGTATGGTTAGTGTCTTTGCATGGTGGTAAGAATTCGTCATAAGAGGCCGCCTTTTTGAGGTAATTTGCGGCAATTAATCGCTGTTTGACTTGCTCTTTTTCGATATCAGTCGGATAAAGTTCCATGAGACGCGGGGCCGGGTTTTGCAAAATCTCGACAGTTGTGCGACGCAGACTTGCATTGTCAATGGTTTTAGCAGTTTTTATTAGGAATTCAAAAGCTGCCTTAACTTGAACTGACTTTTCTGCCATGCTTACGGGGTCCATAGCAAGGCAATCCTGAAACGAAATGGTAGTAACATTCATAGGCATAGTTTTGGCTGTCGCCGGAAAAGGAATGGATGTCGCGGCCAACGTAGCAAAAGCTCCTGCTGACATTTTAAGAAAATCACGTCGGTTACAATTGTGGGTTAAGCTATCATTCTGGGTTGTCATGTAGATCCCTCCAATAGTATAAGCTGATTCTAGTGTAGTCGATTATTTTTCCTTAATTGTTAAATCCAGTTTAAATTAACATTAAAATAATACAACCTTAATATATTACTTTATTTACCAGGATAAAATATAAAGGTAATCAATTATAAAATTTTAGGAGGTTCAATATGAATAATTACAAATGTTTCTGGAAGCGTTCTCTTATGGTCGGTCTAGCTGCAACCTTATTGGCGTCGGGAAGTTGCATTATTAGCAACGGCAATGCTCAAGCAAAAGCGATACCTCAAATCTTTGATTTTGAAGCTCACCGCGGTGGGCGGGACGCTCGACCGGAAAATACCCTGTTCTCCTTTGCATATGCGATGGAGCTAGGTGTGACTACGTTAGAAATGGATATGCAAATGACTAAGGATGGCCGCATTGTAATTAGTCATAATCCGTATATGAGCCATAACTTGGCACAAGACACTAGTGGAAAGTACGTTGAAAACGGCAAGTATGACATTCGAACAATGACTCTGGATCAAATAACGCAATTTGATGTTGGAACCATGAATCCCGCAGCCGGGGATTATTACGAAGGACATGGAAAAACGCAATTATCAGTGCCGGGGACTAAAATGCCTACTTTAGAAGAAGTGTTTGATTTGGCTAACGCCTATGGAAACGACAAAGTACTGTTCAATATTGAGACTAAATCGTATCCGGACCAATCATTTCCAGAAGCAAAAAACAGCCCTGATCCGACAGTGTTTGTGACTAAAGTATATGAAATTATAAAAAAATATCATATGGAGGAACGGGTTATGTTACAATCCTTCGACTGGCGAACTTTAAAAGAGATGAGAAAACTAGATCCTAAGATTACCCTAGTAGCCTTAACCTGCGAACAGCCATCATGGGGACCTGACAGCGTATGCCGTCAAGTAGGAAAACCGGGAGCCTCTCCCTGGATGGCCGGTCTTGATATTGATACATTCAATGGTAATTACATAAAAGCTGCGAAAACTATTGGTGCTGATGTGGTATCCCCATACTGGGAAGAACTATCAAATGAAATGGTGAATGAAGCTCATGCTTTGGGAATGAAAGTAGTACCTTGGACTGTAAATAACCCGGGTAAAATGAATATGTTAATCGATATGGGAGTAGATGGTATAATTACCGACAAGCCCTGGGTGTTGCGTGAACTACTTATCAAGAGAGGGATACCTGTAGCTGAGCCAACAGTAAATAATAACAGTCCATATCATACTGGTATCGAGATAGTTGTGGGAGAGGCAAAAAAAATGAGTAAGGGCGGAGATTCAGCCGAGTAAAATACTTATAAAAGCTATTAGAAAAAGATTGGGATAAAAAACAAGAAACGCACTCGCTGTGCGTTTCTTGTTTTTGTGGCAATACAGATATTCTTCTCAAGTCAGAAGCTACGTTAATGGTTGTCTTCAATTGTTAAGTTTTGGTTAAATTATTCAGTTGGGTGTATGGGAGACAGGATTATAATAGCTTTTGTTGAATCGTGACAAAAAGGAACAGATTGGTCTATATCCCAAAAGTTGTGTTTTATCAAGTTTTGTAAGAATTTGATGTTCTCCAAAACGTTATAAGGAGGGTAAATGATGTAAAAGAATAAAGAAAGTAACCGATGGGGCTGAAGACGAGATAGAAAAGCTTGATAGGCAAATAGAAAAAGCGCAGAAGGAACTGAAGAAGGCAGCTGCTTCACAAAGTGATAATCCGAATAGTAAAAAAGTAACCAAAATCAAAGAATATGAGTTGCAGCTAAGAAAACGTCGTAGAGAAGAAATGGTAAAAGTCCTGTCACAACTGCAGGATGAATTTCAAAAAAGTCAGG
>JAGGAC010000066.1 GCA_017889635.1 Bacillota bacterium
TCAATGTGCCTAGCGGAGTTTTTTCTTCATCTATTAGAAAGTATAAGCTTGCAAAAGTCTTGAAGCCTTGCAAATAAAAGGCTTCGACACTTAACCCAAGACCACGCAAGCGCTTTTTCTAAGGGTAAATCGCCAAAACAATAACGTTCCTGCTATCTTATATCATTTTGAACGTACTTCCAGTTCACCTATGGCAACAGCCTGTACTACTGCTTGATCATCACAACATATACTGCGCAATATGGATATTATTGTCAAAAATGATATAGAAATGAAACTAATTGTCTAACAAATTGCGTCTTATTTGATTACAAACAGTAATAATTTCGTAAGTTTATCGTAACATTAGTTCAGTACAATAGGATCATAAAATAAAGGAGGGTGCACATTATGAAAAAGAAACTATCAGCATTAATTCTGGGTTTGATGGTTATGAGTTTCGCTGCTACGGTAAGTGCTCATGAAGGGCCTTGCGACGCGCCACCACCACCACATCGTCATCATCACCACGAACCAGCCCCGCACCAACCAGTTCCCCATGACAGGGATGACCCCCATGACAGGTAAATCCTCTAACATTATAGGCCAGGAGAACGCGCAATAGCGTCTCCTGGCCTTTTTACGTTGTCAGCATTTCAGCCCATATAAAAAATCCCCAACCATTAGGTAAGGGCCTGATTCTAAATATATCATCGACGGACATAGTAGTAAAATCAACGAAAGTACTATGCCCGTCGTTGTTTTATGTGCTTATTATACTATGCTATTTTGGCAGAAGTGCGACATTCGTGTGAAGATTTTGAGACAAATAAAGAAGCCCCTGACCCGGTCCGGTGAGTAGTTATACTATTATTACGCCGTTAACCTATCGACAGCGATACTCCAATATAATTCTTAAATAGACTTTAAAAAGAGTTAATTAATAACTTTTGACTCTTCAAGGATTTCTTTTGTAGTAGACTGTTGTACTACAGGATTCTCTGCAACATTGCCGAGTAAGTTATAGAGTAACGCAACGCAAGCCGCGCCTAATATCGGTGCTATAATATACAACCACAGATGATCTAAATTACCGGAAACCAGGGCCGGAGCTATCGAACGCGCAGGGTTAAATGAGCCGCCTGATACAGGTCCAACAACTTCAGCTCCGATGAAAACCGTTAATCCTATAGCAATACCAGCAAAACTTCTCTCGGCTCTTGCGTCTGTAGCTACCCCCATTATAACGAACATAAGTAAGAAGGTAAAAATATATTCAACTATAAATGATACGGCAACGTCGCTCCTAAATCACATTGGTTGCCAAACATCGCCCATAAAAGCACACTTGCACACAAACCGCCTAATATTTGGCTAACTATGTATGGGACAACCAATGCTTTGTTAAACTTTCCCGCTGTAAAAAAAGCTACTGTGACCGCAGGATTAAAGTGAGCACCGGATATATGTCCACAGGCATATATCATTACTACAATAATTAAACCGAACACTAGCGAGACACCGCTATGACCGAGTGCATCATGAGAAAGCTGATTAATAATTATCGCTCCGGTTCCCGCAAATAACAGAAAAAAGTTCCTATAAACTCAGCTACATATTTTTTGTTATCCATTTAACAACAACCACCACCGTTATAGTGATACGTGGCTTCTGTAACAAATATATCGTTTCGATTAAGCGCCCGCAAATTTTCCGCCGTCTTATGACAAACAGCCAGTGGTATGTCGCGTTTCATAAGGTGGCCTTTTCCATCATCAAAGGTTTCTTCAGCCCCATAGTAAATAGCAGTTTCCCCTATAAAAACACAGGCTCCATCTACTGGTATTGGATTTTTATAAGCAACTAGTTCAATTGATTCTAAAAGTATGTTTTCATTTAGTGAGTAGCGTTGCTTATCTAAAATTCGGTACGGCCGTTTTGCTCTTATCTCAATCATGCCAAAACCAGCACACACTATTTTATCAACGTATTCCTGGTACATCAAAGCCCCGGAAAGACACATCGCCCGTAATCGTTCATCTTTTCGCAAATGTTCAGGTATAGGCTTTGTTGCAATAGGATCAGATATATATAATCTGCCCCCCGGCTTTAAAACACGGTGCATTTCACTCAATGCACGGTTTAAGTCGCCCTCTTTAAAAATATTAAACAAACAATTTTGTGCGGCAACATCAACACTTTCGTCTTCAACAGGCAAATCCAATGCATCTCCCTGGATAAGCTTGATGAAATCCGGCTTGAACCAATGGTTAATCTCTGCTGCCAGTTTAAAATTATTGGCAGCTTTATCCATCATTTCGGGAACTTTATCTACAGCAATAACTGCTTGAGGCCGTCGAGTAAAATAAGCAAACTGTAGTGCTTCCAAACCTCCCCCTACTCCTATATAAAGAATATTCTCCATTGGATTCAAATCACCAAAATGTACTGTAGTACCACAGCCGTAATTCATTTCTTCCATTACGTCGGGAATAACTAATTCCGGCAAATATCGTGTTTTACTCGTAACACAGCAAAGGCTGGCTTGAGGTGATAATGCCGCCGTTTTGTACAACTCTTGAACGGTATCAAGATAATTCATTTTTCTCTCCTTCTGATATTTATTCTTATTATGAGACTGACTTTCTAATTTTGAAAAACGCGTAAAAATTAGAATACATTTATCACGCTCCTTAAAATGCCAAGCAATAATTTTATTTACTTACATAATTATATTATTCGCATTATTCATGCCAGCATTTTCCTGCACTATACTATATATCTCGCTACCTCCTCATGATATAGAAATGAAACTAATTATCTAACAAAATGACTCTTATTTGCTTACAAATAGCAATAAATTTGTGTTTTCTCCGTAATATTGGACTGTTACAATAGAACCATAAACAAAGGGGGTTACACACAATGAAAAAATTAATATCCGCTTTAATGCTGAGCTTAATGGTTATGAGCTTTGCTGCCACAGTAAGTGCTCACGAAGCACCGCCGCCTGAGCCGCAGCCGCCACATCATCACCACCACAGACCAGCTCCGCCTCAACCAGCTCCCCAACCTTAATAAATTCCAACGTACATAAAAATATCCGGAGTCAGACTATAACTGACCCCGGATTTTTATGCTGCTGATAGATCTTACAGGCTGTTAACGAAATTAATCTTCTTATTACGCCAACTTATTAAATCCGATCCTACGTAATAACTAGATAAAGCGTTAAAACCACTAATAAACAAACTAACCGAAACATCATCCCAAATAGTCCAAATCTGTTCATCTAAATTCCTCCAGTTAACTATATTAGGAAAGACGTTTATATTATAATCTAAAGTATTGTTAAAAGCATTAGTTATTTTATGGATATTGCCTATTTTCGCTTCTCCACAAACCAGCGTCCTTCGTCATCAAACAAATATACCTGCTTCCCGCTTATCTTGCATGTGTACCGCATACCTACGCCGCCCCCCTTTAGCGAAGCAGCTTGCCGTACATCTGTAACCATATCAATCTCAAACACCCGGTCATCTTCCCATTTCAAACTCAGTGGGCGAACAGACCCGTCAGCATTATGCCTGGCGATTACTTCAACAAATACTTTACCCATACTTATCACCTAAAAAGACTTACTGGATGAATTACATGGTCATCCTTAGGATTAAAACCTGTAAGGCGGCGATCCAATATCATTGCCCCCCGCTGAATGCAACACGCCCCAAACCGGTTGCGAAGGCTATCAATTGCACGCTCCAAGTTTTCTCTGCCTACCTGATTACCATTAAAGAGATCGAGTTGGATATGATTGTCAGCAGTCACCAAATCCGCCCCTCTAACCCCAAGACTGCGAATGGGTTTATCCCAGAAATAATTAGCTTTAAATAATTCCATTGCCTTTAAAGCAATATCGCTTGAAATAAAGCTTGGTGTTATTAACTTGCTCTGTCTTTCGAACGAAAATAGCTCATTGCTGCGTATGCTAATAGTAACCGTTGTACATTTAAGCCCATGTTGTCTAAGTCTGGCAGCTACGCTCTCAGCCAGAACATATATTATTAGCTTAACATCTTGATTATTAACTAAATCCCTGGCCGTAGTAGTACTATTCCCTACTGACTTTATTATACTTTCTTCTCTTGACTGCCGGACCGGCGCAGAATCCAGGCCATTCGCAAACTGCCACAACGTTTCTCCCCAAACTCCAAGCAGCAGCTTTAAATCTTTAATATCGCGTTTCGCTAAATCACCAATAGTAAAGATTGCCCTATTCTCCAGTTTCCGTTTAGTAGAACGCCCAACATATAAGAGTTCTCCCACAGCTAGCGGCCATACTAGATCTTTATAGTTATATTTGTTAATAACCGTTGTGGCATTGGGCTTTTTCATATCGCTGCCCAATTTTGCAAAAATCTTGTTCCACGAAACACCTACCGATGCAGTAATTCCAAGCTCATTTACCATTCGTCTTCGAATAGTATCTGCAAGCACATGGCCATCTCCAGATATGTATTTAGAACCAGATACATCCAGCCACGCTTCATCAATTCCGAATGCTTCTATCTGGTCGGTATAGTCAGCATAAATCTCCCTGGCCATCCTGGAAAACCGTAGATACTTTTTAAAATCCGTTGGAACAACAACCAGCCCCGGACATTTTTGTTTTGCCTGCCAAATTGCTTCCCCGGTCTTTACTCCTAACTGCTTTGCGTGATAATTCTTTGCCAATACAATTCCATGCCGCGCCTCAACATCACCGCCTACAACTACCGGGACATCACGAATCTCAGGTCGATACAGACACTCCACACTAGCATAAAAATTGTTTAAATCCACATGCAAGATGGTGCGATTCATCTTCCCACCGCCTCATATTAGAACATATGTTCGTTTTTATTTATTATAAGACTATGGAGAGAACAAATCAAGTAAAACATCTAGGTAAATATTGCCACGAAAGTACAATAGCCAACAACTTTTTTCACCTTCCGATGAAACAGCCACTTCGACAGCCAAGGTATCTTGTCATCAGTTAAAGTCTTGTATTCTTATACTGCCTCCTGGGCATAAAAAGTCCCCAACCGTTAGGTAAGGGCCTGATTGAAAAATATATAATGTCCTTGCTCCACTTCAATCACCTTTAACAATAAGTGGTCCTTTTATTACATCCATTACTTTCGCGGGCGGCAAGTTATTCTCAATTAATTGCCTTATAACCTTCATATAAGGATGAATATGCTGGAAATACCTTTTATACCCTGCGCACAAGTAATTTAACCCTTCCTCACCATCCGGAGTTTGCAGGAAACGATGTTTCGGGCATTCCCCGTGGCAGGCAAATTCCGCCGCGCAGTTCCGGCAATAAGCTGGTAGTTTTTCTTTCTTAGCTAAACCAAATTGCCGTTGTTTTTGAGACTGTACTAACTCTTCCGGTGTCGAAGTAAGAATATTACCTAATTGATACTCCGGATAAACATAATGATCACAGGAATACACCGTACCATCATGCTCCATAACCAACGCCTCACCGCACTGTTTAGCAAACACACACACGGTAGCCTCTAGCCCCAGCCAAGCCTCCAGCGCCCACTCAAAATTCATAACATGAACAGTACCTACGTCATTTCTGACCCACTCATCAAAAATAGTAATCAAGAAATCGCCATATTCTTCCGCCTCTACTGACCATAAAGTAACTTCTGTTGCTTTTTTTGCTCCTGGCATCCCATGACGTAATCCCAGTTCAATTGCAACAGCATCTGGCTGCCGTTCGACAATTGGGATAAATTGAATAAACTTAATCCCCTCATATTTAAAGAACTGATAGATCTCCTTGGCCTGATATGCGGACTCTTTAGTAACACAACATAGTACATTAAAAGGTATATCATATTCTTTCAGTAGGCGAAACCCCTTCAGCACAGTTGTAAAAGTTTCTGTCCGGGCTTGACTAAGCCGATACCTGTCATGAATATCCGCCGGTCCGTCTAAACTAATACCGACCAGAAAATCATTGTCCTTAAGAAACCCGCACCATTCGTCATCCAATAAAGTACCATTGGTCTGCAACGAATTGACTATCCGCTTATCTCCGGCATATCTTCTTTGCAACGAAATAGCTTTTCGAAAAAAGTCCACCCCTAATAGGGTTGGTTCTCCTCCCTGCCACACAAACGAAACCTCCGGAGCTTTCGATGCTGCTATATATTTTCGAATATAAGTTTCCAATACTTCATCCGCCATACGGAAATTCTGCGTTCGATAAAGTACTGACTTCTCGGTATAAAAACAATACCCACAGTTCAAATTACATTGCGGCCCGATAGGTTTTGCAAGAATATGGGCAATATTGCGGACTTGTTCCATTCTCTCTCCCCTTTTATTGTTATCTAAATACATACAACAAACAAGATCACACGCAATATCCACAGATAGCCCTGCACTTACGATGCAGGGCTATCTGTGGCTTTCTTATAAACCTAGTGTTGAGCGTCTCGTTGGTCGTTTTTCAGGTCATAAGCTACATATGAAAGGTTACCGGAGAACGGGAACTCTCCTTGCTTTTCGTAAGCCTTACTAACAGGAGTATGCCGATCCAATCCAATATCAAGGGACTCTACGGTCATACTTGCTCGGCAAGTTTGCGGCATAGCCACTTCACCGGCCAGCGTATCATTAATATATAGGTATCCTACACCAACAAATGGCCCGGTCTTTTTAAACTCGAACTTCAATGTAGATGCTCCAACAGGAACTTCGATATTCGATTCTACCTTATATACCTTGCCAAAGTTATCATATTCATATACTAAACGATTGTTTTTTACATACAAGGTGTAACCAGCAAACCGGTCACCCAACGCAACTAATACTCCATTTTTCGACTTATCTGAGCGAGTTACAAAAGCCGTAATCGTATACGAGCGGTTGCTGATTTTTGGTGCTGCATCAGAACTAATAGGTCCCACTCCGGCAAAATATTTAAAGCTATTTCGGTCATTTACCGCCCCCGGAGTTCCTCCCGCCATTTTTACAAACGACATTTCTTGTAACGATGCATTATGTTTTTGGGCTTCCTGGCTCCAAACTTCTTGTAGCGTTTTCAGCGTATCAGGATACTCTCCGGCAACATTATGAACTTCGGCAAAATCCGTATTAAGATTATATAGCTCCCATTTGTCCTGTTCAAAAATTTGACCCCGCTTATGCACAGCAAGCGCTTTCCAACCATCCTTATATATAGCTCGATCTGCTCCCATGGTATAGAACTGAGTACTGTGTTTGGTCTGGGCCTTTGGATTGCTAAATGTATATGCAAAACTAGTTCCATCCATTGGCAGCTGATCGATTCCCTGGAATGTCTTTGGTGCCTGAATATTTAGTACATCCAATACCGTTGGTGTAATATCGGTTACATGTACATACTGACTGCGTACTTCTCCTTTGGCCGTAATTTTTGCCGGCCAATGCACAATCAGCGGATCACGCACCCCACCGTTGTAAATACCGCCTTTATATCCCTTGAACGGAGTATTACTTACCATCCCCCAGCCGGTTGGATAAACAGCTCCGAAATTCGGCCCGCCGATGTCATTAATATGCGCTAAAAGATCTTTAACCGAAACCTTAACCCCGTTCGCGCTTTTCATGAAATCATCCAAGCCGTTATCTCCGCCCGAATCAGTGCCCCCATTATCAGAAATAAGCACAATCATGGTATTGTCATACTGTCCGGTAGCTTTTAATTGATCAACAATCCGCCCGATTTGTTCATCGGCATACGTAAGATACCCGGCATATGCTTGTTCAAACCGCGCAAACAGCTTTTTCTCATCGGCTGACAGTGTATCCCACGCCTTCACCTTAGGATCTCGTGGTGTAAGCTCAGCGTTCGCCGGAATTAGGCCCATTTGCTTTTGACGCTCAAAACGTTCCTGCCGAATTGCATCCCAGCCTTTATCGTAAACCCCATTATACATATCAATGTACTTTTTAGGAGCTTGCAGCGGGGAATGTACCGCGCTAAAAGCCACATATAAAAAATAAGGTTTATCAGGCGTTATCGATACCTGATCTGTTACAAATTGAGTGGCATAATCCACCATATCGGCTGAGAACTGATAACCTTTCTTTTTTGGGGTCTCAACCATATGATTATCGTAGATTAACTGGGGATCATATTGATCGGTTTCTCCATCCAAATAACCATAAAACCGCTCAAAACCTTTTGCCAGCGGCCAGTAATCAAACGGTCCTGCCGCTGTTACTTGGTGAGTTGGCGCTACATGCCATTTCCCTACTCCCATAGTACTAAAGCCATTGGCTTTTAGAATCTGGGCTACCGTAGCCGCTGAGTCTTTAATCCGCCCCCTGTAATCCGGACTGCTAGGCCCAAGATCGACATTGGCAACATGCGCCATTCCCACGGCATGGTTGTCCCGCCCTGTCAAAAGCGAAGCCCTTGTAGGTGAGCATAGTGGACAAGCGTTAAAATTGTTGTACTTTAAACCATTGGCCGCTAGCTTATCAATATTAGGCGTTTTTATTTCCGAACCATAACAACCAAAATCAGAATACCCCATATCGTCAATTACGATATATACGACATTAGTTTTTGGTGCTTTGGCCTCCTGGTTGGGTGACTTTTTCTGAGTATCCATACTCTTATCACCAGGCGCCGCCATTGCAGGAACTGCCATATTAACCGTCGTTGCCAGCGCCATACTGGCTGCCGACAACTGCATTAACAGCCTGTTTTTCATTTTTCTTGTCATAAATTCACCTCATTACAATAATTATTAAGACATTAATAACCTCTGCATAATTTTTTTCATCTTAATAATAACTTAGGCCCATCTACAGTTTACCTTTTTTCTGTGTCACAAAAGTGTCAAACAAGAAGTTTCGAAACGTTACCCACTAATGGCCCATCCACTTGCTAGAAAAAGAAATCCATTTGAGCGCGATAAACTTTCAATTTTTTATTATCGAAAATCGCTTTTCCGTTCAACGCAAATGTAGTAAGCATCACATTTTTAGCAAATAAAGCCACGGTTCAAATCACCTGCATGTTATAGCAGGAATCCAAACAAAAGCCAAGAATTCTAGTATCCTAGCTTATCTAATGGTGCATGCTTACAACTTAGAGGTGGATATTATGACAAAAGTATTAATAGTCGATGACGAAGATACCACTCGCAATACAATTTCCTGGTACTTAAAAAAAGAAGGCTTCCAAGTATTCACATCCCCTAGTGGTGAAGATGCTTTACTAATGGAAACCTCTATTCAACCAGATTTAATTGTTTTGGACATTATAATGCCTGGCATGTCCGGTTTAGAAGTAGCACGAAATATCCCCCGCCAAGTACCTATCATCTTTCTTACTGCCCTAGGACAAGAAACAGATAAACTTACCGGTTTTAATCTAGGCGCTGAAGATTACGTCACAAAACCATTTAGTCCGCGGGAATTAGTAGCCCGCATAAAGGTAGTTCTACGCCGGTATGGAAAAAGTCCCATGGAAGACCACATCTCTTGTCCTCCATTCGAAATTAATATAAAGGCTCGAAAAATCAAAGTAGCTCAAACCGAACCTTATTTAACTGCCAAAGAATTTGACTTGCTTTTATTTCTAATCCGTAATTCCAACACCATTTTTTCGCGTGAAGCTCTCATCACCAATGTGTGGGGCTATGAATATGACGGAGATGCGCGGGTTGTTGACACCACGATAAAAAGGCTGCGTCATAAGTTAGGCGCACAACACCGCGATTGCTTGAAAACCATCCGTAGCTCAGGATATATGCTTGAGGTTATTACTAATGAATAAAAAATACTATTTTGCGCTTCGGTATTTACTAAGTCATATCAGCGTTGTTTTACTAATATTACTCCTTTTACTAACCTATCACATATATATCATATCCAAATATAAAGTACCGCCCATAATATTTAAAAATCTAGTAAGCGTTCATGATTATCTGGCCCCCAGATTAGAACAAGGAGATATTAAAGAATTATCCGTCACTTTTGATGTTATTGGAAAGTCGCTTGGGGGTAACGTATGGTTGTCAGATACAAACGGAAATACTTTAATTGGAACACCCTCCCAAAACTATTTCAACACAGCTATTCCATTCCCGCTGCCGGACCAAAAAACGCAACTAGCAACATGCAATTACTTTGACGGAACCTCTCGAATAGTCGTCATAAAAGTAAATATCCAAGGTCAGCCTGCTTATTTAGTGGCTGACTTCGGTTACTCAACCGTAACAGCCTTTTTATGGCAAAGAAGCCGGGATTTTATCGCGACTCCTGCCATAATTGGTCTTTTAATTGCCACATTGCTTGGATTTTTTATGTATAACCGCTTAAGGTTAAATATTGCGGATATTACTAAAGCAGCCAAAGAGTTTGCCTCCGGAAACTACGCCATCCGAACTAAAGTTTCCGGGAATGACGAAATTGCCCGCCTCGGTCAAACCTTTAATACTATGGCTGACACAATTGTTCATACCCAGCAAACCCGGCGTGAATTTTTTTCTAATATCGCTCATGAGTTAAAAACACCATTAGCTAATATTCAATGTATTACCGAAAGCCTCCAAGACGGTATTGCCACCAATGATAACGAGCGTCATCAATATTTCAATATGATTAATGACGAAACGGCTAAACTGAATCGTATAGTAACCAACATTTTAGATCTTGAAAGAATCGAAACCCAACAATATCACTTTTCCAAACAACTTATAGATTTAAAAGAATTCCTGTTTCAACAGGAACAAAATATTAGACCACTGTTACATAAAAAAGAACTTACCCTCACCAAACAATTTAATACCACCAACTACTTTATACTGGCTGATCCTATCAATCTAGCAAGATCAATTGAAAACTTATTAGTAAATGCAATTAAGTTTTCCCCGCCCACAGCTACTATCAATTTAGTATTAACTGAACAAGAAAAACAATTATCTCTTTCTATTTCTGACCATGGACCAGGAATACCCGAAAGCGAAATACCGTTTATCGGAAAACGGTTTTATCAGAGCCAACAACTTCATAGCTTCTCCGCTGGAGGAACCGGTCTTGGCCTGGCTATTGCCCGAAGCCTAATTACTGGCATGGGAGGATCATTTGAAGTTTCTAGCATACAGGGCCAAGGAACGACCTTCACAATATCGTTTTCCATGGCACATAGGTGATAATATTATAAGAAAGGACAGACTGAAATTTTTGCAGTCTGTCCTTTCTGACTCATTATGCATTGTTTCAAATTCACCAATTGTTTTCTCTTGCTTCAAAACTGCCAAATCTCAACATTGGCCTGATTTTGCGTCTAAGCACCGAAACTCCTTTTTACTTGAGTTTAACAACATTTATTTTAAAACGAATTATCTTCTTGTTTCCCACTTATTGCAAAATACATTTTCATTAAAGCTTCCTTTAAATTCTGATTCCCCCATAATCTTGCTAATGGTTTGCCGGATAATGATTCTAGTATTACCATAGGCATTAACAAAAGTTTTAACCATCGGCACATCTGTTAAATGGGTAGTGAAATTCAAAGATACAAATACCGTAGGCACTTCCGTTACATACCAAGGAATTTCATTAGACATAGGACATTTCCATTTAATCCGATAGTTATTCTCAACGGCGTACCCTCGTATATCAGAAAAAATCAGGGCTGCATCCCAATTTCGGGCGTATTCAAGGGTTTTTCCTTTTTCGCGTGTTGAACCATCGTTTAACGTAACTTCAAAGCCAACTCTCTCTAGTTCCTCAATAATGATTTTCTCAGTATTATTTGTTGCACCATGACTACCACCCGCTTCCCCATATAAGGTATATAGTTTTATCCTTTTATGAGTACTCGGCTTAATGGGCAGTTGATTTTTGGTATTTTTAACTAATGTAATGCCCTGATCCGCTGCAACTTCTGCCATTGCTATATGTTCCGAGCAGCCAATAACCTTAAGCTCCTCCTTATACGGTACTAAAGTTTCCGCTTGTTGCTTAAGGTACAATTTCAGCGCCGCTTTTAGGCCTAAAATTCTTTGCAGGGCATCATGTAATCGTTCCTCAGTAATCACACCATTTCTATAGCCATCCATCATAAAACCAAAGTCCTCTTCGTGATCATTAAAGAACAAGAACATATCGCATCCTGCGGCAATGGCTCCAGGAACATAATCGCTACGCTTCATAGCCGCGGACATACCTAACATATGGGAAGCATCGGTTACAACCAACCCATTAAAGCCTAATTGTTCGCGCAGTAACCCCTTGATGAGTTCTGGAGCTAACGTGGCCGGTAAAATATCTTCATATTTAATTCCCGGCACCAACTTCTTTTGGTAGGCAGGTAAAGCAATGTGTCCTGCCATGATGGTCATTATCCCCTCATCAATGGCATGTTTATATACCTTGCCGAAGCTTGCATCCCATTCGTCGCAGCTAAGTTCATTTACCCCAAGCACCAAATGCTGATCACGTTCTTCTGTACCATCTCCGGGAAAATGTTTGACACAGGAGGCAATATTGCTTTGTCTTAACCCGGTGATATATGCGCTGGTATATTTAATAACTGATTCATGGGTACTGCCGTAAGCTCTGGTATTAACAATGGTGTTTCTCCAATTAACTAAAATATCTGCACAGGGATCAAAGTTCCAATTGCAGCCAATTGCTGTCGCCTCACGTCCACAGACATAACCGGTATTATAAGCAATTTCTTCACTACCAGTAGCTTCAACTTGGGCAGCAGAAGCAATATAAGTGCCATCCGTACAAGCTCCGTCACCACCAGAATCACAGTTAGCAGCTATCAGCATAGGAATTTTACTAATCTTTTGTATATTAGTGGCAAATTTCAATATGTTTTCACTAGTATTTGGCACATATCTTGCTCCGCCAACATGGTATTTTTCAATCATTTCCTTACAAGCTTCCGGACTAAAATCAGTAAATAAATTAATAAATAATTGGCCTATTTTTTCTTCTATTGTCATTCCTGCAATGGTTTCTTCCACCCAAACAATATCTTGCTCATTCAAATAAAAAGGTTTTGCTTTTAAATCTACCATTTTGACTCCTCTGTATTCCTATTTTAGATTATTTTAAGGTCGCCTCAAATTCGTTAATCAATTTTTGTTGATATTCCCCCCTGTAGCTTCCTTCTACCAATTTAACCAAACCTTCAGAAGCTAAACGGCTCCAGGAAAAACCTTCCCGGCCAACAAGAATAGGATAATATAAAACTCCATTTGTTAGTGCAGCCTCTAAATCTCCAGGGGCATCGCCAACCATCAGAACTTTGTTATCAGAAAAATTGTTTCCTTTTAAACCGCCGATACAGGCTGCCTTGCTGCCGGATTCCTGTCCAAGCAGCACCTCAACATACGGCGTCAGCTCATGACGTGTCCATTCATCTTTTACCGCACTCGTATTTGCCGAGGAAACAATTGCAATATCAGCCAGCTCACTAATGCGTTTTAACCCTTCCTTCACATTGGGAAAAGGCTTATCATTCTGAGGTAAATCTCTAATCGCTTGATTAACAGCTTCACTCCAGGCTAAAGTGTTTATCAATTGTTCATCCCCTGTTTTTTCAATAGCTCTTTTTAAAGATGGATTAGATAATTCCTCCGTCGTTTGCACCCACTGGTCAACTGCGGAAAGATCCGGCATCTTAAATCCCTCAGTCGCCAACAATTTAAAGGTCTTAACAAGACCTTTAAACCGATTAATGCCCCTTGTCTTCGAATATAAATTCAACGTATTCCAAGTATCAAGAAATTTTGTTTCGATATCATATAATTGCCACACTTCGATAGCTTTTGGTGCAAAACATTTTCTGTGTTTTACTTCCATGGTATCCATTGCACAACCATCAGAGTCAACACAAACGAGAAACGCTTTTCCTTTTATATAATCTGCTATAGTTTCTTTCATTCTTTTTCCTCTTTCCCCTACACCAAAGATTCACGAGCTGCCTTTATATTCCTAATAAATTCTTTTGCCGTAGCAACAATCTGCCCGTAATCACCCTTCGTAAGTGAACTGCCTGCTCCGACAGCAACTGCACCAGCTTTTATCCACTCCGCTACATTAGCCACATCCACTCCGCCGGTTGGCATAAACTGTCCTTGCGGCAACGGACCTTTAAGAGCTTTAATTGCTTTCGGGCCAAATAAGTCTCCAGGAAAAACCTTCAATATGTCAGCGCCGGCTTCCAAAGCGGCAACGCACTCCGCCGGTGTAACAACACCAGGCATCACCGGCACGCGATAACGGTTGCAGATCCTTACCGTATCAAGATTAAGTGCAGGACTTACGATATACTGTGCGCCTGACAACATTGCAATCCTGCTTGTTTCCGGATCTAGCACCGTCCCCGCGCCAAGTATAATTTCGCCTTTTTGATACCGAAGCGCAAGCCCCTCTATTACCCTGTGCGCCATTGGCACCGTAAAGGTCAATTCGATAGCGGCAACACCGCCCTCAATACACGCCTCGACAATACTGACAGCCGCTTCGCTTGAAGTCGCCCGAATCACAGCCACAAGGCCGGATTGTTTAATTCTTTCGATCACAGTTTCTTTATCCACTCGATCATACCCCCGAATAAGCTGCAAAGCCGCCATCAACCGGTACCGTCACGCCGGTAACAAACCCCGAAGCTTTACTATCAGTCAACCATAACAAAGTACCAGTAAGGTCATCAGGTATACCGAAACGATTCATTGGCGTATGCGCAAGAATCTTATGAGTTCTCTGCGTAGGTGTGCCATCAGCATTATACAAAAGCGAGCGATTTTGGGCTGTCGCAAAAAATCCCGGGGCTATTGCATTTACACGAATTCCCTCCTCTGCGAAATGAACGGCCAGCCATTGGGTAAAGTTTGTTACTGCGGCTTTAGCTGCACTATACGCGGGAATCTTCGTTAGCGGCCGGAAAGCATTCATCGAAGATACATTAATGATCGTTGCACCCTCGCGTCCCACCATATCCTTAGCAAACACCTGGGTCGGTAATAAAGTGCCGATAAAATTTAAATCAAATACAAACCGAATTCCGTCTGGGTCTAAGTCAAAAAAAGTTACCAATTCCTTATTATCTAAATCTTCAACTTTAAAAGTCTCATTCGTTGTAGTACCTTTAGGATTGTTGCCCCCAGCCCCATTTAAAAGAATGTCGCACAGACCGAACTCCCTATTGATAAGCTCGCGCGCACTCTCAATACTCTCTCGCTCCAACACATTAATAGCTACCGGCAGCGCAATTCCTCCTGCCGAATTAATCCTTTCAGCAACCACACGTGCCGCCTCAAGCGACCGGTCTGTAACCGCAACCTTTGCTCCGCACTGAGCCAATGCTTCTGCAAACCCTGAACATAGCACCCCGCCGGCCCCTGTAATTACAGCGGTCTTTCCCTTCAAATCTATAGTAAAAGGTATTTTTGACATCACTTTTCCCCCCCGCAATTTTTGCTGACAGCTTCCCATAACCCGGTTAAATACACTGCTCCAAGCGCACGATCATACAATCCATATCCGTACCGCCCCGTTTCACTCCAGATCATACGGCCATGATCCGGGCGGATGTACCCGGTAAAACCGCTATCATACAAAGCCTTAACTATCTCGTACATATCAAGCGACCCGCATTGCGAAGGATGCGCCGATTCCTCAAAACTACGTTCGCCGGTATGCTTGATATTACGTAAATGCGCAAAATGAATTTTTCCCTCACCGCCAAACCGGCTAATCATTCTGGGAAGGTTGTTCTCAACACCGGCCCCTAATGAACCGGTGCAAAAAGTCAGTCCGTTCGACGGTGAATCATATAATTTCAAAAATCGATTAAGATTTTCTTCATTCGTAATAATACGAGGCAGGCCAAATATCCCCCAGGGTGGATCATCCGGATGTATAGCCATCTTAACGCCGGCTTCCTCCGCTACAGGAATTACTTTAGCAATAAAATTAGCCAAATTTCCCCACAGAATTTCTTCATTTACCGCTTCATATTGCCTTAATAAATCGCGCAGCCCTTCTTTGCTATAGCTCTCGTCCCATCCTGGCAGCGACAACTCACTTTCAGCCGGATTCATCGAAAGCACCTTCGCATGATCATAGGCCAAAGCATTAGACCCATCAGCTAAAGGAT
>JAGGAC010000067.1 GCA_017889635.1 Bacillota bacterium
TGATGCTCGTCGTAGTATGCAAAGATTGTACAACCTTGGTTTTTTTGAAGATGTTAACATGAAGCTTAATGCCGGTGTTGAGCCAAACTCAGTTGTTCTTGAAACTGATGTAACTGAACAGAGAACAGGGACATTCTCTATAGGTGCCGGTTATAGTCAAAGTGATGGTATGGTGGGGATAATTGAAGTTGGCGACAATAATTTCGGGGGTACAGGCGATGCAGCTAAAGTATACTGGGAATTTGGCGGCGATTCGAAGACTAAAGGTTATAAATTTTCCTATACCAAGCCGTGGCTGGATAGTAAAGAGACTTCACTTACGTTTAATTGGTACAACTTGACAAGCAAGTACAGCGACTATGGTTATCCACTAGATAGCAGCGATTATTCGACATTACGGTCAACTTACTATAAAAATGTACGAGGATTTGACATTGGACTGGGCCGTGCTCAAGGTGAATATATACGTAATTATCTTACCTTTAAAAATCGGACCGACACCTATGTGGAGTATTATTCCGGTCCGATGGATTATGCTAGTTATCCGGAGTATTTGGCGGAAAACTTTGGCTTAACCAGAAGTGTAGCTCTATCGCGGGTATATGACTCTCGTGACAATGTTTTTAATCCGACTCAGGGAACTCGTTTATCGGTTACCGGTGAATTTGCCGGGCGAGGCTTGGGCGGTGATTTTAACTTTAACAAGTATACTGTTGAAGATCGCAACTATTTTAAAGTTGGTCATAGCCAAGTAATTGCCACTCGGTTGATGGCCGGCTATGCTGAAGGGAATATGCCTTTGTCGCAGAAATTCTCGCTTGGAGGATCGGATAGTCTACGCGGCTATAACGATGATCAGTTTACAGGCAAGAAGATGTTGGCGTCAACAATCGAATATCGTTTCCCGGTGGCTAAGAAAGTTGAAGGAGTTCTATTTGGGGACTTAGGTAATGCGTGGGATAATGGGGGTTATACGCTTAGCGATCTAAAAGGTGACGTCGGTGTTGGAATACGGCTTAATACGCCGCTTGGCCCAATACGTCTAGACTATGCTCGCGGCGAGAATGGTGGCAAAACTTCATTTAGTTTTGGCGGCCAATTCTAAGTAATAAGGATTTTCCTGACGTGGAAGGACCTCTTTTAGTTCGATGAACTTAAGGAGGTCCTTCCACGTTAAGCATAAAAAGTTATTATGAGTTTTAAAATACTGAAAATTTAATAAACATAAGAAAAATAGGCAATTGGCGTTAAAATTAACATATTGTTAACATTTGGTGCGTGTCGAAAAGAGGAAATTAGTTGGTTTTATTAGAAGAATGATTAAGATAGTAGTGCGGAGGTCGAAATAATGAGGAACGGTTCACCGAGATTATTCGGGGTTATTCATATCGGCTCAGAACAGGTAAGTCTGCAGATTGTGGAGTACTTTTCACTGGAAGATATGAGAGTGGTGGAACGGGTTTGCAGCCAGGTGTCTTTGGGGGAGGAAACGTTTAAGAATGGACGGATCGACTTTTGCGCCGTGAAGGAAATTTGCGAATTGCTAAAAGGTTATCGCCGGATTTTAAATGAGTATGGGGTCAAGGAGTATCGCTTACTTGCGACTACAGCCATCCGGGAAGCAGAGAACCGGGAATATATTGTTGATCAGATAAGAGTTAAGACTGGTTTTACGGTGGATGTTGTCGATATGATTCAGGAGATATTTCATAAATATGTCACGATGTTTCGGGCAGTAGAAAAGCGTGGACTTGTTTTAGGGGCTGAAGGTATCCTTTTTGTGGATATTTCCTCCGGCGGACTGGGGATTACTTTGTATGAAGATGAGATATTAAAGTATCAACAGAATATTCATATTGGAGCACTGAGGATTAAGGAAAGTTTTGATAAATACCAGCGCCAGTCGCTTTGTTTTTATCAAGCTTTAACTGAATTTATTAGTAGTACAATTCGTCCGGTAGGGGTTGAATTAGGTGGAAGCAGAATAAAATATATGGTGCTGTCCGGCGTGGAAACAGGTATGCTTTTAAAAATGCTGGGGCACGAGGAAGCTGGTAATTTGAAATCTATTGGAGTAGCTGATTTCCTCAATTTACATGACCGAGTGAAAAGACTTAATATTCCACAGGTGATGCAAGAGTTTAAGCTTTCTCAGCACCGAGCGGAAATGGTTTTGCCAACAATTGTGCTGTATAAGCAAATTTTAGATTTGGCTAACGTAGAGGACATTATTGTTTCTAACGCTCAGTTCAGTGATGGGATAACTATTTGTGATATTGGGGCTAGGACGAACGATAGCTGGCTGACAACGATTGATAAACAGATTGTTAGTCTTGCTCATGCTATTGGCCGTAAGTATAAGTATGATCAGAAGCACGCAGCCAATGTGGAGCAAACCGCACTTGTGCTGTTTGACCGCTTGATTAAAGTACATGGTCTTAGCAAACGGGAACGGTTTATATTACAGGTGGCGGCTATACTACATGATGTTGGCAAATTTATTAGCTTAAGGCGACATTATTTTTACTCCTACCGCATTATCTCCTCGGCAGATATTCTTGGTTTTTCAGAGGAGGAAAAGGTGATGATGGCCAACATTGCTTTTTATCATTCAAAAGGAACTCCGTCTAGCAATGATCCCGAGTTTGCAGTCCTTGCTCCAGAGAAGCAGATGACGGTGGCAAAGCTGGCGGCTATTATCAGGCTGGCGGATGCTATTGATCGCAGTCACTTTCAAAAGGCTATCATTCGCGATGTTGTGCTAAGCGGTGACGAACTAATTATCTGTGTTAGCTCTGAAATGGATATTTCGTTAGAAGAATGGACCTTTTTTGATAAGGCCGAATTTTTTGCGCGTGTATTCGGTATTAAAGCAGTATTGAGACGAAATTAATTATGGCAGGATGGGTTTCTATGTTTGATAAACCTGAGTATTTCTTCAATAGGGAACTAAGTTGGCTAAAATTTAATATCCGAGTACTCCAGGAGGCGAATGAGAAAAGCAATCCCCTTTTGGAGCGGCTACGGTTTATTGCTATAACAGGGTCAAATCTGGATGAGTTTTTTATGATAAGGGTTGCCGGACTTAAACAGCGGCTTGAAGGCGGTATTAATAAACATGATGCCGCTGGGTTAACGGTAGCTGAACAACTGCGAAAAATCAATGAAAGTACTCGCCGTTTGGTTCAGAAGCAGTATCGTTATTTACGTAATGTGCTAGAGGAAATGGAAAAGCAAAAAATATATTTTACTAGCGTAGCTGAATTGCCGCAACAGTATCGCGAATGGACGGAGCACTATTACACCACAACTATTTTTCCGGTAGTGACTCCGCTGGCAGTAGATTCAAGTCATCCGTTTCCGTTCTTGGCTAATCGCAGTCTGAATTTAGCGGTGGAACTTAAACGTGGACAGAGTGACCCAAAGATTGCCGTAATTCAGGTGCCAGGTGTGCTGCCGAGGATTGTAAAGCTGCCGAACCAGACGGAAAGGCAAACGTTTGTCTTTTTGGAGGATATTATTCAAACTTACTGTGCCAGTCTTTTTCGCGGGTATGTGATAAAAAGTATTGTCCCGTTTCGGATAACGCGAAACGCTGACTTAACGATTGATGAGGAAGATGCCGATGATCTTTTAGCTGAGGTTGAAAAGTCACTAAGGCAGCGTAAACGGGGCGATGCGGTTCGCCTGGAGATTGGAAAAACCGCAAAGAAGGTGTTGAGAAGGTTTATTATCGACGGCGTTAAAATTAAAGAGGAAAATGTTTATGATATAAATGGCCCGATTGATACTGGCTGTTTTATGAAATTCGGTGAGTCGATTGGGGCGGTCAAGTTAATGTATCCTTCGTTTGTTCCTGCTATTCCGCCCGGACTTGTCGGAAAAGATGATCTATTGGCAGCAATCCAGGAAAATGACATTCTGCTGCACCATCCTTATGAGTCATTTGCGCCCGTAATCGAGTTTATCCGCGGGGCTGCTGTCGATCCAGAGGTCTTGGCTATTAAGCAAACGTTATACCGTGTGGGGGGAGACTCTCCTATTGTACAGGCTCTGGCGGAAGCTGCTGAAAATGGAAAGCAGGTCACTGTGCTGGTGGAACTCAAAGCCCGGTTTGATGAGGAAAACAATATTTTGTGGGCCAAGCGACTGGAAGAGGCTGGCTGCCACGTGATATATGGTTTGGTTGGCCTTAAAACTCATGCCAAGATTGCTTTGGTAGTCAGGCGGGAACATGGGGTAATTAAACGGTATGTGCATATGGGAACAGGCAACTATAACGAAGGCACCGCCCGCCAGTATACTGATATAGGGCTTTTAACCGCTAATGACCAAATTGGCGCAGATGCATCCGCTTTTTTTAATGTACTTTCCGGATACTCTGATCCGCCGGTCTGGAATAAGCTTGGCGTGGCTCCAATCGGTCTTAGACAAAAATTCTATGAGCTGATCAAGCGAGAGATGGATTTTGCCGATGCCGGGAAACCGGCGAGGGTTATAGCAAAGGTAAATTCACTGGTTGATAAGGAATTGGCATTGAAGCTATATGAGGCGTCACATCATGGAGTGAAAATAGATTTAATTGTGCGAGGTATCTGTACTTTGCGTCCGGGGCTTCCTGGAGTAAGTGATAATATTACGGTGCGAAGTATTGTCGGACGTTTCTTGGAACATAGTCGAATTTTTTATTTTGCCAATGGCGGGGAGGAAGAAATTTATCTTTCTAGTGCTGATTGGATGACAAGAAATCTTAATGAACGAGTGGAACTACTGTTTCCGGTAGAAGAGTCTGAACACAAGGGGCGGATTAAGGCCATTTTGGAGCTGTTTTTACAAGATACTGAAAAGGCTTATATTATGAGATCTGACGCGAATTACTACCGAGCAGATAAACGTCAAAAGCAAATTAATAGCCAGAAAAAGCTGTTAAGAGAAGCTGAGCTAAGTTTTCAGGCAGGAGTATCGCCGATAGTTGATTTAAAGCCGGCTCACCGCCGTGGTTAGCAAAGGCTTGACCGCCAGGACGGCGATGAATATAATTACTTATAATGGGAGTGTACCTAGGGTTCCGGTTTTTCGTGGCGTCTGGACCAAGCGGTACAAAACTTCGTGTGAAGTTGACACCGTGGGTATAAAAGACCCCAGCGGAAAGTTTCATGGTAATTTTCCGCTGGGGTCTTTTTCCATTATGCTGGTAGTGCATTGTCATATTATTGTGATTAGTTATGGGAGGGGAAAAGGTGTATTGGAATAAACTTATTGAAACAATGGGTCGGGAGGAAATGACAGAACTTCAGACTAAACGGTTAAGAGATACGGTGCAACGGGTTTATCGCCAGGTGCCGTTTTATCGTAATAAGATGAAGGCTGTGGGGGTATTGCCTGAGGATATTACTGAACTGGATGATGTTCGGAAACTTCCGTTTATAACGAAACAAGAAATGCGGGATAATTATCCTTACGGACTTTTTGCTGTCCCATTAACAGAAATCGTTCGTATTCATGCATCTAGTGGGACTACGGGTAAACCGACAGTGGTTGGTTACACCAAACAAGATATCGACATTTGGGCTGAAGTGACGGCCAGGGCGTTTAGTTACAGTGGAGCATCTAAGAATTCTTGTATACAGATAGCTTATGGATACGGTTTGTTTACCGGTGGCCTCGGGGCACATTATGGTGCTGAATTATTGGGGGCGTCGGTTATTCCTGTTTCTACTGGTAATACTGCTAGGCAGATTATGTTAATGAAAGATTTTGGCACTACGGTACTGGCCTGCACTCCGTCTTATGCGCTCTTTATTGCCGATACCATCCGTGAAATGGGGCTTGATCTAAGTGAGTTCAAGCTTCAGGCAGGTGTTTTTGGGGCTGAACCGTGGTCGGAAAATATGCGGCGTGAGATTGAAGCTAGACTTGGCATTAAGGCACTAGACATTTATGGCTTGAGCGAAATCATTGGTCCTGGGGTTGCTTGTGATTGTCTTTGTCAGGATGGCTTGCATATCAGTGAAGATCATTTTTATCCTGAAATCATTAATCCTGTGACTGGAGAGGTATTGCCGGATGGTGAAAAAGGAGAACTGGTGATAACCACTATTACCAAAGAGGGCATGCCTATGGTACGTTATCGAACTCGGGATCTTACGATGCTAAACCGTAGTGTCTGCGACTGTGGCCGTACCTTGATCCGGATGGGGAAGGTTTTGGGTCGTAGCGATGATATGCTTATTATCCGTGGAATTAATGTTTTTCCATCACAGGTTGAGAGTGTACTGCTCAGCATTGGCAATACATCACCGCATTATCAGCTTATTGTTGATCGTGAAGATAATCTTGATATATTAACTGTCCTTGTTGAAATGAATGAGGAGATGTTTAGTGATGAAGTACGCGGATTGGAAGGTCTTGAACAAAAGATAAAAGCTGCATTGTCAAACGTATTACAAATCAGTGCGAAAGTTAGGTTGGTAAGTCCTAAGTCTATTGAGCGCAGTGAAGGTAAGGCTAAGCGCGTGATTGATAATCGAAATATTTAATTAGGGAGGCTTACCCATGATATTAAGGCAAATTTCGGTTTTCCTAGAAAATAAGCGAGGGACACTGGCCCAAGTACTTAATGCGCTTAACGAGAATGGCGTTAATCTTCGGGCAATGACAGTCGCTGATACAGCGGATTTTGGGATACTGCGTATTGTAGTCAATGATCCTGATAAGGTGGAGCAAATTCTCAAAGATGCAAATTATGCTGTTAAAATAACCCCTGTTCTGACTATGAAGATTGAGGATAGTCCAGGTGGCCTGATGAAGAAGGTTAAGTTGTTAACTGATAACGGTATAAATATTGAATATATATATGCTTTTGCATCAACCGACATTGATGGTGCTAGAGTGGTACTTAAAGTTGATAATTTGGAGCAGGCTTCACAGATAATGCGTGATGCAAGTGCTGCTGAAGATGGAGATTACTCAAGGAATTGCTGGTAGATAAAGATTGGGATTAGAGAGGATGTGCTTTATGGGAGAAATTTTTCGGGTAGCAATTCATTATGATAATGATTGCGGCTATATCGAATATGACCCGGATAAGCGAGAAATCAGAGTGGTGTTAGGTAACCAGGACAAACGACAAGCAGTTGAGGAATTTTTGGCCAAACCGCATATGGTTTGGGTCCCAAAACATACGCTGCAGGATTTCGAAGAAGTGAGGCTTGTTGCTGCCGATAATCTTGAATCATTAAAGATTTTACTTACACATCTTTGGGAGCATACCAAAGTTTTGGTGGACTGGAGCCGGGAAGTACACACTGAAGGTTGTTAAGACTAACTTAAAAGGAGTTATCCACAAAAGTATTCACAGAGTACCGACAAGTGTGGATAAGTTGTGGTAAATAGAAACAACTAATTGAATTATCGGCGAAAGATATCTATAAGAATAACTTCATCCAAGTTACGGATGGAGTTATTTTTATAGATGCCTGTAAACTTAGATAGAGTATTTTTCCTCTTATGTGGGAACAATAAATGGTGACATAATTTAACTTTAGAGGGAGATAATCTGCGCATGAGTAAAGAAGAAGAGGCCTTAAAAACTCAGACATTGTCACCAGAAGAACTTGAGGCGTTATTGCAAACTGAATTCGGCGATAAATTACAGCCTGTAGACGGAGTGCGGCTTGCAAAACAGAGGCGGCAGCAGGCGGCTATGAAAGCTAATAGATTCAAGTTTCGAAAGTCTTGAATATGCTATTCGACATATATTACAATCAGTGGTTTAAAAAAGGGACAACTTCATCAGGTTGGCTCATTTTAGGAATGTGAATAATAGGTTAAATAAGAGAGTCTATTTATTTTTTTGGTAGTGCCAAATATCGACTAACTTTTTACAATAAAATGTGTAAAATTGACAGGTGAGTCAGTATTTAGCATAAGGGCAAGGAGCGTGGAACCAATAGACAGGTCAAGCGGTGGAGGTTTAGAAGCATTACGGGTTGAACTAATTAAACTAGTTATGAGTAAAGGCGTTGCAAATGAGAAAGTTATAAAATTAAGCGAAAAATTGGATTGTGAAATAGTATCAGCGATGAAAACCTACAGTAGGTGACTTTTGGTAAAAAGTGCAGACATTTTTACTGCTTAACTAGATAATTTTTGAAAGTCCGTAGAAGTTGGATAAACAGTGAATTGCTAAAATAGATATTATTGAGTAAATGGTTCTAAGGAGCTTCCTTAGAGCTTTTTGTTTTTGCAGCCGATATTCATTGTATACCTTGTCATCTCATACATTAGTTTTTTACTGCCCGAATAAAAAGAAAGTGTGGCTTATTGGTTAGTTTTTCGTATACTTGAGGCTCTAATTCTTTAAATTTTTTTGTTGGCATTGGTTCTAATAATCTTTCAATAATAAATCCGGCATCAATTACTGATGAGATTATTGTATTTAAAGGTCTCCTGTAAAATTGAACTGTTACGTTGCCTTTGGGAGTTTCCCATTCATCGTTTAGCAGTTCGGTTAAAAAATAGTTTTCTCTTTTGAAAGATATAAAATCCATAAATGGATGGTGGACAGAAAAAATTAGATTACCTAAGGGCTTAAGAATTCTTCCAAATTCGCCCATTGTAATTTCCCAATTTTTTACATAGTGAAGTGTTAAAGAGGATAATATAATATCTACTGATTGATCTTCTATAAAACTTAGTGGATCATTTAAATCTGCTCTTATAATTGCAGCGTTATTTCCTATTCTTCTTTTTGTCATTTCGATCATATTAGGACTAAAATCTACTGCGATTACACTAGCGCCGTGTTTCAATAGCCAATCGCTATACCATCCTGCAGCACAGCCAGCATCTAAAACTCGCTTTCCTTTAACTTCGGGAAGTAAAGACAATGTAGCAGGTCGCTCATAATATGCATTAAATGGTTTCGTATCGATGTTTCTAAAATAATATTCAGCCATTTTCTCATAAGAGTCGAAGGAAATCGAATTCTCATTTATCGCTGGTTCGTATTTGGCTGTATTAGTCAAAATATATACCCCCATTGTGGTGTTCAAATATACCATATTGTTAGTACAATTATTCCCAAATAATGAGATTTGACACTGACGCTTCAATATAGTATACTAAATAACGTTAAATTGCAGTTTTTTGTCTAAAATGTTTGTGTTATATATGCGCCCGTAGCTCAGGTGGATAGAGCAGCGGTTTCCTAAACCGTTTGTCGGTGGTTCGAGTCCTCCCGGGCGCACCAAGTAAACAAAAGCCTTCCGAGAAATCGGAAGGCTTTTGTTATGTAAATATAATGATGGTTACATTAGTTAGTCCCGCAGATATTGTCAAGCCAGGTAAAGAGCTCGTCCAAGTCATAATCTCCACCATGGCCTTGACCCCAAGGTATCGCGAGGTCAACGTTAAAGCCTTCGTTATCTAATTTTGTGGCCAAAATAACGGGGATAGCAATAGAGGTATCCCTATCAACAGCTCCGTGACGGATCCGCCAGTACTGAGCAGTGTCTGTATTTTGGGCGCCGATATAATTCATGGGGTTCAGCATCTTTACAATATGTTCGTCAGCAAGAAAGCTATCTACTGTACTATTTTCCATACCGAATTGCGTAAAGTGCTTAGCATTAATAGTTGCTGATCCGAACAGACCATTTTCGGCGTGGCTTAAGTCTAAACCGTCAAAGGCCGGAGCTGCTTTATATCTGGAGGCGTACTCGGCGTACTCATTAAAATCGATATCGGTGACAGTTCCGTCGGTTATTGTTATCCAAGTCAAATCAGACAGATCTGTACCATCATCCAAGGCTTTTTGCGCCGAGGCAATTAGGAAGGATTTAACGTAGTTTTTAAAGGGACCGTTACCGTCTGCATCCAGTGCTAGCTCAGTTCCCTTATTAAGTCCTAAAGAATTTACATATGCAGGGAAGAGCGATTTCAACTGATCAGAAATTGTGATCTGATCGTCAGTCATTGTGCCGTTTACACCGTTGAACAGCCATTCGTAGGCCGTGTCCGCGTTATCTAGATTCGTGATGGGACAGTAGCATTGGGCAGCAAAGATGTCGTCACGTTCAGCGGCCGCGCCGATCGCCTTTAGATAAGGTTCATAATCTTTGTTGTTGCCGGTAGCGCCAAGAAGCGCTGAAGCTGCGCCGCCTGCGCTAGTGCCACAGGAGACGATCTTTTCCGTGTCTCCAGGTATAAGATTTTTGTTATAACGAAGGTAACGGACTGCGGACTTTAAGTCCACGATGCAGGCCGGTGCTTTACCAGTGTATAAGCCATTATCAGCTTGCGTAGTACGGCCGCGTGCACCGGGCGCTGCTATCACATAGCCTTTTGACAAAGCAAGAAGAGCTCCGTTGGGATCACCACTAAAATCTACACTAGGACTCATAGGGGTTCCTGGCATATAACCGCCGATTGGATTGGGAAAGAAGATGGGCGCTGTTTTAGCATTATAACCATTAATTGATTGGTCTTTTTCGTAATACTCCACTGGGACATAGATATTCATAATCTGATAGGTGGTGTCTACAGGATACTTTACATAGACGATGCTTTCATAGGAACGATAGATGACAGTTTTATCATCCACCGTCACGGCAGTTTCAGTGTAATTGTATGGGTCAAACTCCAAACTGTACTCTTTTGTAGTGTTTTCAGAAGACATATTTTTTCTTCCTCCTTTAATAATAAGAAAATTTCGTTTTTTACTTACGATGACAGTTTAGTTTTACATTTTTATCATCTCCAGTGTGAGCTAAGTAGCTAGTGCTGTTAGCCTCAGCTTTTAGCGGTATTTGGCAGATTTTCATCGCCTAATATTATGTTACTATTTTCTTTTTAGGGTTGTAGATCGTCTTTGTATCACAAATGGTATTTATTAAGATCATAAAAAGAACGCCTAAACTCTTGGTTTAAGCGTCTTGGAAAAGGCGGTAAAGAAATTTAATTTAACAGTTAGAAGTAAGGGTAGAGGATCAATAAGCTATGGCCTTGTTCTTTAGGAAGAGTGATTATCAACTATTATCTTTTTCAATATTTCTACGGACAGCGGATAATTGGGATTTAAAGTAATATACAGTACCTGAAATTGCAGCTACAGCTGCAAAAAATAAAGCAACACAACAGGAGTGATCGTGCATTTATTTGGTCCTCCACAAAATTTATATGTTACATCTATCACATAATATTCAAATGGCAAAGTAAGGGTTACATAATATAGGGGAAGCCTTCGTAGTGATAAAAAAAGAACAAGGCCAATGTAATGACCTTGTTCAATAGGCAGAGATCATGAAGAATAATATTATTATATCCGGTAAAGGCTGATTTATACGGAACGGTAAGCAGAGTGAGATGGATTATTAAGCTAAAAGCGTAAGTTAGGCCCAGTATGAGTATGTATGAGTAAGATGGGCGAGGATGGCGGCGGGATATGAAGCGAATGAGAGGTGGTAACATGTCAAAACAGACAGTAATCTTTGATTTCGATGGAGTAATACACAGTTATTCTTCCCGGTGGAAAGGAGCAACGATCATTCCAGATCGACCAGTGCCAGGAATTAAAGAAGCTATTGCAGAGATTCGGCAGCACTATCGGGTAGTTGTTGTATCATCCCGTTGTTATTACGATGGGGGCATTGAGGCGATTCGGAAATGGCTTACTGAGGAGGACATTATAGTTGATGATGTGACAGGTGAAAAGCCGCCAGCAGTGGTAATTATTGATGATCGGGCTATTACTTTTGATGGCAATCCGAAAGGTCTGTTAGATAAAATTAAGGTGTTTAAACCTTGGAATAAGCAATAAAGGGCAATTAATTCAGCTTTTTAGGCTGATGGCTTATGTTGTGGGCTTTTTGATTTAAATAGATTTCAATGGTGCCTGCGATGAGACCTCATGGTGGTAAAGATGGTGAGGAATCATAATCAAAATTATATGAGATATAAAAAAATCACTTTCACTTTGCAATTTTATCATAATGTGGGAGGTGATTATCTTTTTCAGTCTGGCCCGTTCAAAACGTTAAGTTTTAAACGGGTTTTTACTTTTTATATATTAAGACGTTGAATAAAGAAAAGAAAGAGTGCCAACTGCTAAAAATGCAATAATTATAAGTAGGTGTAATATTTTGTCGAATTTTATCGATATATAATTAGAGGGTGGTTTGAAAAAGTGGCATTGAAGAAGTTGCAGGCCGAGGAAGACATGGTAGTCATTATTGATAATCTTATTCGTCAAGTATATTGGGATTTAGAAGCTATAAAGGCCAAACTTGGATGTGCTGATTTGTCAGAGGAATATATAAGGGAAAAATCAATTGAGTTAGAATATATTGGCCAGAAGACTAGCAAATATGCGAAGACTTTGATAAAAGCAAAGCAAGGGTCAGCGCGAAGGTTATCAGCAGTTTTAACGGGTGCGGATGAGATTGCTGCAACAACTTTGCTCAAGGAGGCTTCGGACCCTACGGTGCTTATTGTTGAGGATGATGTTGTTGATGAGCGCTTATTGGTAATGGCGCTTGAAAGAGCAGGTTTTTCAGTTTTGGTTGCCAGGGACGGACGTGAGGCAACAAATATTATTAATAATGCTAAGCCGACCGATATTGTTTTGGTTGATAATATGTTGCCATATGTAAGTGGTTTGCAATTACTTAAAGTTATACGGGCTAATCGGGCGTGGAGTGAAACGGCGGTTGTCATGCTGACAGATAATCCTTCTGAGCGAGAAGTTGTTTATGTGATGAACAACGGAGCTCAGGATTATATAGAAAAACCGTTTAATCCCCGTGAGCTAGTGGCCAGATTAAACAGATTTGTGCATTAGAGGCACCTGAAAGCCTAAATACATATTAAGGATTAATTGTGCTAATAAGAGACTGCGCGTGGATTAGTAAAAAGGTATTAATAAGGAGGCAAGGCTTGTTTGGCTATTTTCGATAGCACTGTAATAGCTTTTGTATCCTATTTAAGTATCGGGGTTATGTCGTTAACGTTAGTGGTGGCGGTCCTTACGTTATATTTACGGCTACGTCTAATAAGCGGTGAGCGGCAACGCAGAAGGTTTAACGAAAAATGGCTACCGATAATGGAAAAAGGTATGTATGAATTGCCGAAAGCTGTTCCAACTTTAAAACGATCGGAGTTGGTTTACTTTTTATGGTTATGGAACAGTTTGCAGGAAAGGCTGAAGGGGGAAGTTAAAGAAAATTTAAACGTTGTGGCTCGGATGGCTAAAGTTGATGCAATGTTAGAAGGGCTACTATGGAGTAATAGTGTAAATAGTCGGTTGTTAGCGATGAATACTGCGGGGCATCTGCAGGCACTTACAGTATGGGGAGAGTTAAAGAATTTTGTTCAGACAAGTGAAAATCCGGTGGTCGCTTTAACTGCTGTACGGTCTTTGATCAGGATAGATTCTAAAGCTGCTGCTGCTGTTTTTATACCGTTGATTGGAATACATAAGGAATGGCCGCCAACGCAAGTTGCCGGGAGGTTAAAGGAAGTGAAGCCAGATGCAGCCTCGGCTTATCTGGAAGGAATTATTTTGGCAGCGAGTAACGAAGAATTGCCGCGCCTTATTCGCTATTTGCGGTTTGCTTCTGTAAGGACCGCTATTTTTGTAGTTGAGGGCTTATTAGCGAAAGCTGATAACGAAGAAGTGATTGCTGCTTGTTTAAGTGTTATTGGTGAAGTTGATAGTGGCCAAAGTTTGCATCTTTTGCGTAGGTACGCTGATCATCCCAAATGGGTAATAAAAGTTCAAGTAGCTAATGGGCTTAGCAAGCAAGGAACACAAGAAGATGTAGCGTTGTTATTAAATTTTTTAGGGGACCGGGAATGGTGGGTGCGCTATCGGGCCGCGCATGCGTTGGGTAGCCTGCCATTTATGACCTTAGCGCAATTGGAAGAGCTAAAACGTGGTTTGGAGGATAGTTATGCCATTGATGCTTTAATGCAGGTAATTGAGGAAAAAAGGATGGCTGTATGACAGAACTATTGGTTATTTCTTTTCAGTGGCTGTTTTTTGCTTATTTAATTACGCTTAATTTAGGCTACATTGCGCTAAATATAAGTTCTTTGTTTTATGTACTAAAATATATGCAGGAAAGTGAGTTTGAAAACTTTATTGGTCTTTCACCAGATTTTATGCCGCCGATCAGTATATTGGTGCCAGCATATAATGAGGAAATTAATGTTGAAGCAACGGTTCGATCCTTGATGCAATTAGAGTACCCTGAATTTGAGATAATTGTAATAAATGATGGGTCAAAGGATAAGACCATGCAAAAGCTTATTAGTGCCTTTAGTTTACAACTTTTCCCGGAAGCGTACCGCATTCGTATTTCGGTAAAGCCGGTTCGAGAAATCTATTGTTCGGCTAATTATAGTAATTTGCGAGTGATAAATAAAGAGAACGGCGGAAAAGCTGATGCGCTTAATGCAGGCTTAAATGCCTGTCGTTATCCCTTATATTGTTGTGTGGATGCTGACTCAATTTTGCAGCGGGACAGTCTAAAACGAGTAGTGAAGCCTTTTGTTGAAGACTCGCGTACAGTGGCCAGTGGTGGTATTATACGTATTGCTAATGGATGTAAGGTAAGTGGCGGTTTTTTGACCCAGGTGGGGCTGCCTGGAAACTTCTTGGCGCTGATTCAAGTTGTCGAATATTTGCGGGCCTTTCTGTTTGGCAGGTTGGGTTGGGCACAGTTCAATGCTTTACTAATTATTTCAGGAGCCTTTGGTGTGTTTCATAAAGAAACTGTGATTGCTGCTGGAGCCTACCGCGTGGGTACGGTGGGTGAGGATATGGATCTTGTTGTAAGGCTACATCGATATTTACGAAAGAAAAAAGTTCCGTATCGGATTACATTCGTGCCAGACCCGGTTTGCTGGACTGAAGCGCCGGAGGATTGGAGTACGTTGCGCAATCAACGTATTCGTTGGCAGCAGGGATTGGGAGAGTCGCTTACCTCGAATATATCGTTAATGTTTAATTTAAAGGCTGGAATGACAGGCATGTTTGCGTTTCCGTTTATGTTTATTTTCGAATTGTTTGGACCGATTATTGAGATTTGCGGGTATTTATTTATATTTTTAGGTTTCATTTTTGATTTTATTTCGTGGAATAGTTTTGTAGCTTTTTTTATGTTGTCATTCAGTTTAGGTATGCTGGTATCGGTTATGGCATTTCTGCTGGAGGAGTTAACTTTTCGATTGTATAAAGGCGTGAAAGAATCGTTATTGTTGCTGGGTATGGCAATTATAGAAAATCTTGGTTATAGGCAGCTGATTGGTGTTTTGCGTTTAATAGGGCTTTATCGTTGGCTTGGCGGTACTAAGGGGAAATGGGGAGTTATGAATCGTACTGCCAGATGGCAGCAAAATGTATGATGATTAATAGATTGCCTAATTCAAGGAAAGTGAGCTGTACGGCATTGTGAAAAGGTATATGTTATTATTTGCCGCAATAGTTCTAGTAGTGGCCTTGCCTGCGATTATCTGGTGGTTTAAGCCGGAAGTTCCTTTAAATGTTGTGATATTGGACAAAACTGTTCCAGTTAATAATTATCGGGAGCATAAGGCATTAATGTGGCTTTTAAATAACTTGAAATACGTCAATAGCAAAACAGGCGTAGCTTTTAGTTATGATAAGGATTATTATGGTTTTTTTCCGCTAGAGAATAAGACTTATGTTATAAGAAAACTACCGGATGATGTACATGAGGCGGATGTAATTTATGTAACAGACACTTATGGCGTTTATTCTGAAGATTACTTTGGCGAAAATCTCAAAGGAAATAGGTCGGAACTTATATATGGCGGTCTTACAACAGACGAAGTATCGAGTATTCAGAGCAGCCTTAACAATAGAAATATATTAATTGCCGAGTTTAATACATTAGCTAGTCCAAGTACTGATGAGGCACGCAGTAGAATGGAAGAACTGCTAGGGGTGAAGTGGACAGGGTGGATTGGCCGGTATTTCGATGACTTGTCTTCGGCAAATCGTGAGCTTCCGTTATGGCTCGTTCATAATTATGAACAGCAATATTTAGTGGCTTGGTCATTTAGTGGTCCTGGATTTGCTTTTATTAATAAAGATGATGGTGTGGTTATATTACAGATGGGCAAGGCGGCGGGAGAAAGGCTTAATCGGATTTATTTTACTCCGGAGGCTTTAGCGCACTATAAAGTTAAGAATGGTGTGGAGTATAGTTATTGGTTTGATGTTGTTGAAGCTGCACAAGATGCTGAAGTTTTAGCAGAGTATCATCTGGATGTTACGGAAGAAGGCGCTAAGATATTGAAGAATAGTGGGCTGCCCAATGCTTTTCCGGCGATTGTAAAGCGGTTTGGCAAGTATCGAACCTATTATTTTGCGGGTGATTTTGCTGATAATAATAATATTCAGGAAAGCTGGAAAGTGACTGTTTGGCGCCCAAAACTGGGGATTGACGCACTTGTACGGCAAGACAAGTTGTATTGGCAGGTGTACTTTCCGTTTATGGAAAAGGTATTAGAGGAAGTACGATATAAGTGAGGCTTGTATTCGGAGGGGTTATTGCCACCCAACGAATATTTAGAACGAACTTAGTTCTAGTGTTATAGACTGTTGTTCTCCGCCTTAAGAGGATGGAGTCTTACAGGCTGTTAACGAGATAAATTAGAGTGACAGCGGGATTGGAGATGGTTCTATTAATGGTGCCAAGCAAAAAAAGTGTGCTGGTAAAACCATCGTATTTCGTACTGGTTTTTTTAATTGTATGGCAAAGTATTACGATGTCGGTGAGCTGGGCCTATGGAACTCAGGTTGTTCCGCCGGATCATGTAACATCGCGGGTATCTGACAACTCAGGTGATTTTAAGGTTGACGAGAAAAACGTATATATTTTTCCTGGATTTTCGGGGCCAAGTGATGAAACGTTAATACCTGAGGAAAGAAAAACCGCAATAACGGAATATTCTCATGGCACAGATAATTGTTTGGCTGTTTTATTGACAGAAGAAGTGTCGTCTTGGCTTTCGCTGGCAAAGGGGTTAAAAACTTTTGGGGTGCCGTTTATTATTACAAAAGATTATAAGCAGGCATTTCAACATAAGGTTGTGGCGGTTTATCCAACTGTTTCCGGTAAGGTTCTAAGTCAGGCGGCATTGGTGGCTTTGCGTGAATTTATTAGTAAGGGTGGGACGATAATCGGGTTTAATGTAATAGGCGGGGGCCTTAATGATGTTTTTGGGTTTAATGGTGTAGTATGTTCTAGCTTTACTGGATTAAAGCTAAATATTGGGGCTAGTCCACTGCTGACATCATTTACTGATGAGCGAGAACAGACTATTAGTCTTGGCGATATGCGAATAGTCGGAGCAAGGCTAGGCGGGTATGGCTATAAAAGTCCCGATAATCGGCCAATTGCCGTTTTTCAGGATGGGACTTCAGCAATTATTCAAAAAACTTTTGGCAGAGGAAAGGCTTATGCTTGGGGAATTGATGTTGGGGATATGCTTAGCCGAGGTTACAGTGGTAGGGCTGAAGCTATTGCTAGAAGTTATATTAACGAATTTGAGCCAACTAATGATGTATTATTAAGACTTATAAAAGAAATGTATGTTAATGGCGAAAAAAACGCGGTTACGTTGGGAACAGTGCCGTTTAACAAAGCATTGTCAGTGATGTTAACGCATGACGTCGACTATGGCAAGTCAGAAGATAATGCGATTATGTATGCTGATGCTGAGAGAAATAGCGGGGTTCAGGCCACTTATTTTTTGCAGACAAAATATATCAAGGACTGGAATGATGATGCTTTTTTTGATGTAAATCATATAAAGCCATTAAAGAAGCTTCAAGAACTTGGTATGGAACTTGGTAGCCATAGCGTAGCTCATGCGTATGCATTTAGTGAATTTCCGCTAGGGTCAGGAAAAGAACGCTATCCTAGTTATCAGCCGTTTGTTTCTGGGCGATATATAGCGCATAATGGCACTTTGCTAGGAGAACTCAGGGTAAGTAAGTATTTAATTGAAAAGGTTCTTGAGGCTCCCCTGGTGGTATCTTTTCGGCCTGGACATTTGAGTGATCCGAAAAAAATGCCGCAGGCTCTTGAGGCTGTAGGTTATTTGTATAGTTCGACCGCAACAGCAAATGTTTCGTTAACTCATTTACCATACCAGTTAACGGATGGATATACGGGTGATGGTTTAGCGAAAGTGTTTGAATTTCCGCTTACGCTAGAAGACGAGCTTGGCGAAAAGATGGGGAGTCGGGTAGCACCTGCTTTGGAACTGGCTAAGAAAATTAGTAAATATGGTGGTATTTATGTAGTACTTATTCATCCTAATGTGCTTGATCATAAATTGGAGTTTGAAAAACAATTTATTAGTGGTGTTAAAGATTATGCTTGGTTTAGTACGGTAAAGGATTTCGGTGGCTGGTGGGCGGCGCGAAATAAAGTGACGGTTGGTGTGGCTCAGCAAGGCTCAGAGCGGGTAGTTACTTTGGAGGTACCAGAACCGATGGCAGGATTGACTATTAAAATACCGCCAAGATGGGTCTTGCGCCAAAGTGCTACTGAGACTAATTGTATTCAGGAGAATGAAAGTGTTATTATTCGTAAAGCCGAAGGGCGAATTAGCCTGGTATTTATCGCTAAATAGTACGAGGGGGATATTTATGAGTAAGAAAATTGTCGTGGCAGTGGTAAGCTTGATGGCTGTTTTAAGTATGAATCTTGTCATGGCAGCCGCTGAACCGGTAAAGGTGGCGACTAGTTTTTCGTATAGCAAGGATAGTGATGGCGTTGTTTATCATGCTTATCATATTGGGACAGCGGATGAAGATAAGCCGGTTAGCATAAATTTGTATCGAACGAACATATTCCAGAGTGGAGAAAGAATTAATGATAATACTATATTGGGTAAATGGCAATTGGCCGTAACCGACTTGGCGAAGTTTACGTTGTGGACAGGCTATACGTACAATGATATACGAACGTTTATTCCCTATGCAGTAATGTATGATACAAAATTAGCTAACGACGATCATGTGTGGCTTAGTTTCGGTCATAACGCGGTTAGTACAATTCAGGCGTATCGGCAGGGTGTAACTAGTAATGCTGCCGGAGTTTCTTATTTGCATGATTTTGGCGCGGGCGTAAATTTTACAGCACAAGCAGGTTCTACGCTGTTTAGCGATAGTAATAGTGAAAAAAAGTTTAATCTAGCTGTAAGTAAAAAATACTCACAGTATTTTACAATGAATTTGGGATATGGATATGATAATGCCGAACATAAAGCATCACCAGTGTATTATGTGCCTGTAGGGGAACAGGTTTTATTTGTTGGGGCGAATTATACTGTTCCTGTAGGTGTTGGGAAGCTAGCGTTAGCAGCAGAACAATCTTTGGCAGCACACAATAGTGATGGGTCTATTAAACGGCAGAGCATTAGTGCCGATTTGACATTTGGTAGTTTTTCTACAGGCGCGAAATATTTCCGCTCTGGAGACTATTGGGCAAAGACATGCCAGATTACCTGGAATCATGCGTGGTGAATTATAAGATGACCGCGTGGTATTATATTAGGATAATATGGGCTTTGAGTATCTGGTTGTTGGTATTAATTTTACCTGTTGCTTGTTATGCTTCCTCAAAAGATGAAAGTGCTAATGGGGAGTTGACAAAGCATATTATGTTTGCTGGGTATGAGTGGGAGGTCAAATCAGGACAAGAGCACCCGGGGAAAAATTACTGGGATAAAGATAATGTGTGGGTAGACCGTGATGGCTGGTTGCACCTAAAGGTTAGTCATAAACAAGGCCGGTGGTACTGTGCGGAACTAGTTTCTATGCGAAGTTTTGGTTATGGTACTTATCAGTTTCAGGTTGTAGGAGCAATCGATAAGCTTGATCGTAATTTAGTATTAGGGCTGTTTGTATATCCGGAGCATGAAATTCCTAATAATGAAATTGATATTGAGTTTGCGCAGTGGGGCAATAGTAATAAGCCGAGGGGAAATTATACGGTTGCAAGTAATACACAGCAATATGATTTGGCTTTACAAGGAGATTACACACTGCACCAGTTTGAATGGAGTAGCCGGCAAATCGCATTTCAAAGTTATCATGGACATGAGATCGATGGCAGTAAGAAAATAGCCAACTGGATTTATGCTATTTCAGAAGACAAAGACAAGGCGCCAGTCCCGCCGGTAAGGGTGCATATGAATTTTTGGTTGTACTTGGGGGAGACTCCGACCGATAATTGCGAAAAAGAAATAGTAATACGCAATTTTAGCTTTACGCCTATGTAATAAGTTGTCATCGTATATCTCGCCAAGCTAATTGGCTTTTTTTAAAAGTACCTCGGTCAGATTGATGCCCGAGGTACTTTGTGGTTTTAGGGATTATAAAGACGAAGATTTACAAAAACTATATTCAATTCAAACAATTAGGAATAAACGGTTAAATTGACAGTGTAAATAAGCTTTGGTAATATAGCAACAATAAGAAGCGAAAGGAGGGTATATAATAATGCTTAATAAACTGATGAATTTTATCATAAATAGTTCAGTAACCTGGGCTGGCAATATGAATTATTTCCATTATGTTCGTGCAGTAGCTGCTGTTGAGAGAGAAGACAAGTATACTGCTGAAAATGGTTGTACAGCCAGCCAAGCTGCCTAATATAAGCCAGACTACTTGTAAGTACCTCGGTCAAATGATGACCGAGGGCTTTGTGGTTTTAGGGATTATAAAGACAAAGATTTACAAAAACTATATTCAATTCAAACGATTGGGAATAAACGGTTTAATTGACAGTGTAAATAAGCTTTGGTAATATAGCGACAATAAGAACTGAAAGGAGGGTATTACATAGTGCTTAATAAATTATTGAATTTTATCATTAACAATTCAATTACCTGTTATGACAGTATGACGTATTTCCATTATGTTCGTGCGGTAGCCGCTGTTGAGAGAGAAGCCGAGTCTGTCGCTGAAAATGATTGCACAACCAGCCACAAGAAAGCTGCCTAAATTAAGTTAGACTTCTGTAAGTACCTCGGTCAAATTGATGACCGGGGGCTTTGTGGTTTTAGGGATAAATATTGCAATTAAGAAAATATTAAACAGGGGTAGGTGATGAAGGTGAAGTTTGGCGCTCGTATTGTGAAAACTGGTATTGCTGTGACGATTACAATGTTTATCTGTCGGTTTTTAAACTTAGAGCCGGCGTTCTTTGGCGCGGTTTCCGCCATTATTAATATGCAGCCGTCAGTCTTTTTAACTTTAAAGACGGCCAGAGACCAGATTATGGTGCATGTTCTGGGGGTTAGTATAGGGCTGGTTTTTGGTTATTTGGCTGGAGGAAATCCAATAACAATGGGCCTGATAACCGTCATGATTATCGCTTTGTACATAAAATTAAAATTGGAAAGCGGTATTACGATGGGTGTTGTGGCCGCTTTGTTTGTTCTAAGCGGCGGTTCTGAACAGTTTATTCCCCATGCTTTGGGTAGAACAGCTGTTATCTTTGTTGGCCTCGGTACAGCGATGTTTATAAATATAGTATTGTGGCCTCCGCGTTATAGTCAACAATTTAAAGCGCTTCTCAAAGCAAGTAATGAAGCGGTGGTCAACTATTTTTGCCAGGCGGTGGCTAGTTATGTTCGGCTTATAAATGAAGAACCAGATTTTGATTATAAAGAGCAAGAGAGAGTTTATAAACTTAATCGTGAATTGCGGACGCTAGCCGAGCTTTTGCGGCGTGAAGAGAAAGTGGGGTTGTCAGGCTTTAACGAACAGGCGGCATGGCTTGACTTTGCGGAGAAGTTGATAGGTTATAATGAGTCGCTAATAGCAAAGGCCGACCGGATTTATGATATACTTCCAGCTAGAGTTGACCGACGGATAAAATCAGGTATGCCGCCGATTAGTGATGAATTTAAGGCCATCTTGGAACTGTTACAATGTGGGTGTAGTACAATTGTCAGGTTGAACGCTAAACTAAGGTCGGTTATTGTTGATGGGATTTCAAAGCAACCAGAAGAGATTAGTGAGGATTATTGGGAAGGCATGACAAAGGCTATTGAAAAATGGCAGCCTAAGCTTACCGGCAGTTATTATTTGCATGGCTTAATGGAAGCTAGTGTAACTGCAAATGAAATCAAGTGGGCCAGTCGGGAAGCTAAAAAATTGTTGGCTGAAGTCACAGCAACAAAAAAATAGCAGGCTTAATGGCCTGTTTTTTGTTTGCGTTTAAAGTTTCTTTGGTTCTATGGCAGTAAACGAGACTGAAGCAAGAAGTACTGCAAGCCCTGGCTAAGTTTGCGGTAGCTAGGGCACTTAACTAATCGCTGATTTTGCTTTGGAAGAGTGATAAGCTAATTTTCTTGCTCCTGTTCCTGTTCTTGTTCAAGTTTAGTTACAAAACAATCTAAGGAAAGTTCTTCGAGATCGAAAATCTGACAAAGTTTTGTTGAAAGCTCATTTAAAGTTTCGGCTGCAGCGGTATGCAGTCTTTTCTGTTCTTCTTGGTTTAAAACCGGTGGAGTGCTTGCTGTTACCAGTCCGCCGATTACTGGAATGAGACCGGTAGCGACTAATTCAACTGATCCAAGAATACGGCTCCAGGCTTTAGGATTAACTAAGCCTAGTTCACGAAGTAATTCTTGCCAATCTATATACTGTTCTTGGGTTGCATTATCCAAAAGCCGCGACCGACGGGCTATTTCTGCCAATACTACTGAGAATATTGCTAATGCCGAAGTACGAGTCATTCGCCATGGTTCACTTTCGATATTTACGATAGTAGCTCTGCTCAGGCCAGTCTGTTTTGCTATCTCGGCTTGTGTCCAGTTAAGTAAATCGCGGACAGGCTTAACAGTTTCGCCTACTTTCGTGAGATACAGATTCAAGCATAATCACCTCAATAATATATATTATACCTAAGACTTAGAATTAATTAAAGAAATAAGTGGTCATTAACGATTAATTTTGCAAAAATATGATGAAAATTCTATAATTGTTTAAATATTGACATTTGATTATATATTTACTAATATTATATACAGAAAGCCACAAATAACAAAGTGGCAGGGTAGGAATATTTTTTAAGAGTAAAAGTCGGAAGGATCAGAAAAATTGGAATGTTGAAATTTGGCTAAGGAGGTGAGGTCCGGAAGTACATAATGCCATCTAATGCGCTTAAGTGTACCCTATGGTAACAAATAGTGATGAGAGGATGATAATTATGTCGAATGACTCGGTTCAATATCCAGGAGTTAGGTGGCTTGTCTTAGCTGCAGGGATATTGATGATGGTTTTTTCGATGATGACCGCTCTAGCGTTTGCACCGCTTATGGGAGTCGTCGCAAAAGACCTTAGTGTTGACATCGGTCAGGCTTCCTTTGGCTTTATGGGAATACTAATGTTTACGACCGCTATCGCGGTTCTTTTCTGGGGTATCCTTGTTGATAAGTTCGGCATATTTAAGATTATGATTTCAGGAATGGTGATACTCCTAATTGCCCATCTTCTATATCCGGTTATGGGTCACGACTACAACTCGGTAGTCTTTCTAAGGATACTTACCGCAATCGGCGGTGCACCGGGTTTAATTATGATTGAGCCGATTGTATCGCGATGGATTCCTGTAGCGCAAAGAGGCTTAGCACTAGGGCTAAACTGTTTGGCAGCACTTGGCGGGGTTGCAGGTCTGACTTTTGGACCAATGTTCGCGGGTATGGCTGGCAATTGGCAGACTGGACTTTCTTGGATGGCTGGCATTATTTTTATCGGTATTTTGTATATTGTGTTTGTTGCATTTATGGCGAGGAATCATCAGCCGCCTGTTATGACTAGTGCAGCTATGAAAGCAAGCACTAACGAGAACTTTATGAAGACTCTGGGGAAAAGCCCCGCGTTTTGGCTGGGCTTAGCGGTTATGGCGTTAAGCAATTGGGCGAACAATGCGTTCAATGATCTTAGCCCTGGATTTTTGGCTGTTGCTCCGCCGATTGGCGCAGGATATGGCCCGGAACAGGCGGGACAAATGGCTGCAGGAAGCATGATTGGGATGATGATTGGGATCTTTTGTGGCGGGATCATCATTGACAAGGTTTTCAAAGGTAGATCAGGTATTTTGGTTATGATCGGATTTGTTTGTAATTTAATTTTCTATAATGGGATTTTGTTTGATACAATTCACGGTAATCAAGCTATCCTGGTAGGTTGGCTGATGCTCGCAGGAGTTACTAATCCTTTTACCGCAGTAGGAAACCAATATTTTGCGATCAGAAGTTTTTCGCCTAATATGATCGGCAAGGTGGCGGCATCCTGGACTTGTGTCAGCAACTTTGTCGGATCTTTTGGTGTAATGATTGGATCCTATGCCCTTCATCATACCGGAAACTATCATGCGTCTTTTGCTATTGTGGCGACAATCTGTATCCTTGGTTTTATCGCGGCAATGGTGTCTAGAGAACGGCGTACAGCGATTGAAATGTCCAATATTCAACAACGGGCTTAAGGTAGAATTAAACAAAGTGGGGGATTTTCTTTAGGCCGTTTGTTAAATGAAATTATATTCGACGACTTGGTAGAATTGTGGGTATTTTCTGGAAACTCATGCAAAATAAGGAAAATATAAATGAAAAATTTAAGCAAGAAAGAGCAAGCGGAAGCTGCTAATGAGATTCAGGAAAGGCTAAATTGTTGTCCGTACGGGGCATGTTACTCTCGGTCGCCGCAAAAAAAATACGGCGACCGGGATTGTAGCAGATAAAGTCATTCATTTGTATTAACGCACTGACTCGATTTTGCGACGAAATGAATTACATAATAATACGAACTTACTAGTTTTTATAATAATTGTATTTTTCTGACGGACATGGTCGCAAAAAAGAGCGCGCGGTGTAGGCAAATGGGATGACATGAAAAACGTTTGTGTATAGGAGGTGATGAGACACTTTTGTAAGTGTAGTGTTTTGAGGAAACAAGGAAACTCAGAACATGCCGAACCAAAACTTAAACTGAGGAGGCAGTTATGAACAAAAGTTTAGTTGTTGTTTTGACACTTCTGCTGGTATGTGTTTTTGCCGGTACAGTGTTTGCCGCCGATGCCAATCCTTTTGTTGATGTTCCAAAAGGTCACTGGGCATACAATGCTGTTGCTCAGCTGGCTAAAGACGGCATTCTTGTTGGCGACAGTGCTACTATCTTTAATGGCGACAAAGTCGTAACACGGTATGAGATGGCCAAAGTGGTGGCTAATGCTGTGTCAAAGATGGACAAGGCAAGCGCCCCAGATAAGGCTATTATTAATCGTTTGAGCAATGAATTTGCTGAAGAACTTGGAAATCTCAATGTTCAAGTGACGAATTTGGAGCAAAAGGCAGACAAGATTCATGTCGGCGGCTTTGCGATGTTGAAATATGATCATCGCGCATGGCCGAGTACGCAGAGTGCGGCCGCGGCAAATATTATTCGGGGCGGCTTTAAGTTTGTTGGTTTCGCGACATATCAGTTAGAAGATGGCTGGAAGATTGATACTGTCGGCGAGTTTACCCGGGGTATGCAGGATGGTCAGAACGTTCCTGGCAACCGTGATAACTTAAAAGATTGCGACATCAACGGTAAAATTGACGGTGTGACCGTACATCTGGGCCGGTATCACTATATGGACTCGGCGTCCGGTTTTGTTTTCGCTGATGAAGTATCCGGCGCGGGCATAAGCTTCGGTAATAAGTTAAAAGTTGCCGCTAACTACGGCTGGATGAACAATGCTTATAATCTTAACAACCCTGGATTTAGTGATCTTGGCGTATATCTCGGCGATGGTCCTAAGTATCGTTCAGTTGACTTTAGTTATGCACTTTCTAAATCTACTAATGTTTCTTATGTATTCCATCGGGTCAGCAAGCCTGGTTATGAGCCGGTTTGTATCAGTGAATATGGTTTTGACACGAAATTGACTCCGAATTTGACACTGAAAGTTGCCGGATCACATTCCAGCTATAATGAAAGTGTCACCTCCTACGCTAATACCAATATCGGCTGGTTCTATGGTTTAGCTTATGGCCGTGCCGATTTTTTCCGCCCAGGTTCCTGGGAAGCTTATATTAACTATTCGCGGACCGATAAGACGGCTTCTATCGCTAACTTCTGGGATTGCGAAGATGCTTTGTATGGGGCCAAAGGGGTAACCATTGGCGGCACTTATACGCTACGGCCGAAAATTCAGTTAGAAACAAAATATATTAATATGTTTGGTACAGAAAGTGGCCATACAGGCTGGCACGATAAATTTCTCCGGGTTCAGCTTAATTTGATGCTGATGTAATGGCTAAAGTCTTAGAATAAAACATAAGGAGCGAAAAAGATGAAAAAAAGTTTAGTCGTAATGTTGACGCTTATATTCATTCTGGGTATTGCAGGTACTGCGTTGGCCGCTAATCCCTTTAGCGATGTTCCGCGTGGACACTGGGCATATAGTGCAGTCAGCAAGCTGGCTGCTGAAGGTATCATCGATGGTATGGGCGATGGCACTTTTAAAGGCGACAAAACTCTTACTCGTTATGAGATGGCCACCTTTGTTGCTCGAGCCATGACTAAAGAGGCAAAAGCTACTCCTGATCAACGGGCGACGATTGATAAGCTGGCAAATGAATATAAAGAAGAACTAAAAGGTCTTGGTGTTCGGATTCAACGTTTGGAAGACGGCGCTAATAGAATCGTTATCAACGGAATAGGACGTGTCCGTTATGATGCCCAAGATAAAGGCACTACCTATGATAATAAAAGCGTTAATTTAGATTTATATGCTGCCTATAATATTGGTGATGGCTGGGCAGTTAAAACTGAAAGCGAATGGAATCGAGATCTTGACAATCCTAATACCACTAGTGATAACAACAATACTATGACACGTAGCCAGTGTGAACAGCTTTATATTACTAACGGAAGCGGCTTAGTTGTGGGTAAATATGCTTATAAACCTGGTTATGGTTTGACTTATTATGCCAAGGCTCAAGGTCTTCAATATACTTTTGGCAATACCGTAAAAACCAGTTTAAACTGGGGCCATACTGATGCCGCTCATGATTTGAAAGCAGTTGACGTAGTGGTGCCGGTAGGTGCTAAAACCAATATTCGCGGCGACTTCGAGCAGATCAAAGATGAATCTATTGGTACCAATAGATTTTATGGCGCAGGTATGGATACCAAAATCGGTGACATATTATTAACTGGTGCGGCATCACAGATAAAAATGTCTGGTCAGGATAAGGTCAGCGCATATTTAGGCCAGATTCAGTTCAAAGCTGCTGACATAAAGGTACCTCACTCCAGTGATATTTTTGCGTCTTACAGCAAAACTCCGGATGCGACTTTTGGATATACATCGTTTAATACGACTACATATTTAACTGAAACATATAGTGCAGATACTCGGGCTGATGACGACAGCTGCAACTTAAACTTCAAAGGAACTCGTGTTGGTTTCCATTATGTACCCATGAAAAACACTTTGGTTACAGTATGGTATATGACTGGTAAGGAAGTTTCTAATAACAGTACCGACCGTAAGGTTCTTCGGGCCCAGGCTGAGTTCTTCTTCTAAACTCAGGCTAAAAAATTAAAACACAAGAAAAGCGTTCCTCTGTAGATTCATCTATCGGGGGAACGCTTTTTCCTTAGTTTTGCGAGGGTAGCTGAATGCCGAGGTTAAGCTGGGTGTTGTTAACGAAGGTCATGGTGTCAAAATCGAGGACAGTTTTGTTGCGGCTGACTTGTATCAGGTAGTCGCCGCTTTTTATTTTTAATGAATACCGACCGTGAGAGTTAGTCTTGGCGGTAGCTTGACCGATTTTTACGGTTATCCTGCGAAGAGGGGTTCTTTTTTCATCAAAAATGGTGCCGTAGATTTTTATTGTTTTTTTATGCTGGACTATGTTGGGGGGCGGGGCGGTAGATAGGTCGGCGGCAAGGGCTATGGGGCATAAATAAAGCAGCAGTAATATGATTGCAGTAAAAACGGCAAAGCTTCGGGACA
>JAGGAC010000068.1 GCA_017889635.1 Bacillota bacterium
CAAATGTGAAACGCCATTATTGACGCCTAACATTTACGCTTTTGATAGTACCAAAAATACGCAGCCCAGGTATTAGCTTATAGCTAACCTACACTGCGTATTGCTTCATCGTTTAGAGTAGAAACAAACAGACGTTTAATACCGCCTGCCCGCTGTTACATGCTGTAATAGAAATTCGCATATAGCCCCAGCCAACTGCGTCAAGCCAACAATCCTCTATACCCATAGGCCCACCGCCACTTGCCCAATAAATGGGAAAAGGGTATAATATAGATTGTCGTCATGGGCAGCAAGCTGCTGCGTGTAGGTGCGCGTTCACCTGCATGAGCCTGGGGGTGCGGGAACACTCACAGGTCATGGCGATTTTTAATTTCCACCTGTTTCTAATTATAGGCTGGTTTGACAAAAATTTCAAGTACGGAATAAAAAAGCCAAAAAAATTCACCCCAAAGCCGATCATCGAACAGTTTTGGAGTGAATTTAGCTTTAAGAAATTACAGCATGGACACGCAAGACCAGCCGTACATGGACGGAGCTTATTATAATGAAGGCAAATGTAAACGCAGAGCTATTTCTTGCCCAAGCACTTCCTATTACAGACTTAGACCGTATTTCTATTGCTGCCTATAATGGTGTTTTATCCGTAGCTAGTTTTGGTAATGCCATTAATTTTCGAGTGCCTGCTTATGTATTTATCTTCAGATGAATGGCGCAAAGTAGTGCAGCAAGTTCAGATTTCACTGAAAAGATGGTATAAAAACCTATCAAGCCTTCTATAAAAGCCCAGGAACATGGCCTCTTAAACTTCTGGGTTTTAAGTTCGAAGCATGGCTTTTAATTGGACGTTATTAGTCCGAGTTAACATATAATTCTATACTTGAAGCATTAACTTACTCGATTGTTGGTTAATATCATCTTTATGTAATCTCACATAATTACAACTCGGAGTTGTCCCACATTTTCGGCATGCCATGTCATAGGCAGAATTTATAGTATGACATTCGGTACACGAGTAAAGTTCAATCATTTCAGCATACCATTTTTCATACCCAACTTCCTTGATACGTTCTTGAGATTTCCATAGCTCAATGCGGTGAGGCATCTGAACCTGAAATGCCTTCAATTCCACACAGGGATATTCTGTGCATTGACCACAGAATCTGATTCCTTTTTCAGCAGCACATTTTGTCATTTTACATTTTTCTCTACAGTAAAAGCTTCGCTTATCCGACCAGCAGCCATAACATTTCAATTCTTCCACTGGAAGCTGTAGGCGCATAGCCAACATTTTTAACCTTTCAGGATCTTCATTAGTTCCGATAAACAATGTGCATGCAGGACAAAACAACCCGCAGACGGCAGCAAGTCGTTTGTCTGGAGAACAATGCCCCATTTGGCCATTATTCATACCTATTTCCTCCTTTGATAAAAATAGCCCTTTTAATGTTAAGTTTATCCATAAGGTAAGAAAACCCTTTTGATAACTTAATGGATAAAAAAATAAGATCACGGCTTAATCAATCATGATTCTGCCGTGGTTATTTTTTCGTATCTATATATCAGGTATTCTTTTTGGTCTGCGACGTTCGAATTGCTCGGTAATACACCTCAGTGATTTCGTAGCAACAACGCTCTCACGAAGTGCGCTCGTATCAGAACTTATTTCACATATATAACCTGCCGCTCTTTAATTACTGCGACTTCATAATTTTCGTCACCTTCCAAAACCCCGCATAACCAACCTTCATCGTGCATGTCGTCCCACTTTAAAGTAATATCTGTCGCAAATGTGTCCTGCCTATTATATATCAAAATGCTCGGGAAACTATTAGGGCTTGATTCAAATAACTTTATTGGTAAATCACAAAACGGCCCAATCTTTCTCTCAATAGCTTCAAGTACATTGTTAATCGCATCAATACGCTCTGGCAAACCAGCACAAGCCTTTGGTTTTAGCCGTAGTAAAACTTCAAAATAGGCTAGTTTTTGCATTTTTACTTCACAATCCCTTCAGAAAGTCTCTCCAATAATTCGCCTTCTGAAAAGGTTCACCTGCCTTAGAATTTGATTTTGAGTCTATGGTCCTATACCTCACGCTATCACGTTGGGCATGGTGTTGGCCTCCTTAATTATCTGTTTAAACTGATTGCAGTTGTTTTCAAAGTCAGGTACCAAACAAGCAAAGAGAACCAGTAATTAAACCGGTTCCCATTTAAATAAGTTTTAGCTATTTTAGTTGATAAACTTCGTAAGAACCCGCACTGCCGTAAGTACCACCGGATCCGCCAGCACCGTACCCACTCCCTGCGGTTGATGCTATATCTCGAGTAACAGAAGAACCACCAAAATGCATTATTGCAGAGATTCAATCTGTCCTTTCAAACCTCAAGCAGTTATACCCATAATCATATGTCGGTCGTTATTCATCTCGGCTACGATTATGTATAGCTTTTACGCTTTTTTAAAGAACTTATTCGCGGCATCTTTATCTCGGTACTCCGACACAAAAAAGTCTATCATATTACCCCGGTGACTTTGATTTTAAGTTAGGCTTAGATTTATCTGGGTATAGGTACAAGTTTACTACTATTGCTACAACTGTCGCCACAACCGTCACGGCAACTACCGCTACAACTTCCGGTGCAGAAATTACCACAGTCATCATTGTACATTATATATTCATCTTGGTCCAAAAATTCCGTACTAAGGGATACAAACTTGTTGAGTTCAGAAATATCATCCTTGCTAAGCTGGAACACAGGCATTTCGTCCTCCCTCTCTGTTTGACAAACTGCGAACTACAATTTAAAGAGTTTATGGATGCAGTTACAACCCCTGGATTTCCACCAGGCCAGCTCCTACATTTATTAATGAGATCTTGCATTTCTTACTCAGTCAGCCTCATACTTCTCAAAGTGGCCTCCTTTCTATTCTGAATTTTTTATAGTCTCTACCAAATCCTAACTTTTATGTATTTGCTAACAAGTATTGAAGCAGAACCTCACTTCACCTAAGAAAAGTATCGAAAGCAAATACTGATATGAAAAAACTCAATAGGTCAATAAATAGTGCCAGCGATTATTATCTGCATTTTCGATAGTCTGGAGAACTTAAGATACATATTGGCAAATTCGAACTGGACTGGCTGTTATACGGAATTATTAGAGCCTTAAATAGTAATAGAGTTTAAATTTATCAAGCCAAAGGATTTTTATATAGATTATCTACCAGATATCAAGCATAATTCGTGGTTATATGGAAAACCTTATAACTACGAGTTCTTAATTGACCTTGGATTTAAGGAGAATATTACTAATGAAAAACACCGCAAAAGTTAAAACCATAATGCTATCCATTAGCGACAAATGCAATTTAGACTGTGTTTATTGTTATCAAATAAATAAATCCGGCAAAACCATGAGCTGCGAAATTGCAAAAGATACTATTACAAAGCACCTTATGAATGCAAAAGATTTTGATGAAGTCTATATTGACCTGACCGGCGGAGAGATTTTTTTAGAATTTGATTTTATTAAAGAAATATGTAATTGGGCATGGAACCGTACATGGCCTAAACCCTTTTTATTTTTTGCTACATCAAATGGAACATTAGTTCACGGAAAGATCCAAGAATGGCTTACAAATAACCGTAAAAAGTTCTGGGTTGGATTAAGTATTGATGGAACACGCGAAATGCATAATAAAAATAGGTCCAACTCATATGACCTAATTGACTTTGATTTTTTTAAAAAGAATTGGCCTACCCAAGGAATAAAAATGACAATTTCACCTTGGACATTGAGTGAATTGAGTAAAGGTATCATTGAATTACAAGAAAAAGGATTTATTGTTAATGCAAGTTTTGCTCAATTATCAAACTGGTCTGATCCCGAATATAAAAATATATTGAAAAAAGAACTCAAAGTACTTGCCGATTATTATATTGAGCATTCACAAGTTCCCATGTCTAGCATTTTAGATATATCGCTGCATTCAATTATAAAGAGAAATAACAAACCAATTAAATGGTGCGGAACAGGTACTCATATGGTGTCAATAGACACTGAAGGAAATGAATATCCTTGTCACTTTTTTATGCCAAATACAATGAATAATTCAAGCTATTGGCGAGTGACTAATTTTTCAAATCCAGACGATCTAATAGATAGCTCATGCAAAAGTTGTAAATTATTTTCTATGTGTCCAACCTGTTATGGTGCTAACATAGTGCAAAATGGGCATCCGGCCATTCGAGACAAATTTCTATGTGAATTTACTAAAATAAGAGCAGCAGCTATTTCATACATTATTGGGAAAAAACTCATAAAAGGGGTGATTAAATTAGAGAATCAAAAGTTGATCAACGACACAATATTTTCAATAAATGAAATACAAAAGGAAATAATATAAATTTAATAAAAGGAACCAAAATGATTTTTATGAAGTAATAAATTCACCTATTGACTTTTTAGGCGTTAACTATTATTCGTCAAGCTTCATTCGTTATACCTTCCACGGTTGACCACAATGAACGCATATATGAAATTCTGTTGTTATTGATCCATTGTTACATACTTGATGCACTTTTGAACAATACCAAGCCTGAGGCGTACAATGTGGACATTTAGCGCTGCAGGTAGAACGGGATTCTTTATGACACGGCATTAAATTACTCCCCCTCGAAGATTATTATAATTATTATGCTTATAGATAACAAACGCTATACCTTAGAACCTTACTTTATTGGCAGTATGGATAAATGCACCCTACCCGCAATAAAACCACGGCAAAATCACAATTAAGCCGTGGTTTTATTTTTCATTGAAGATTCTTTGATAAAAGATGAACATGATCAACCCAAAGTAATTTATTTAAATGAACAAGTTGGTGGAGTTCCCATTCATCTCAGAAAAAAGATATAGGATTATAGCCTATAATGGTTCTTGCATATTCAATAGCCCTTTACCCTCCAAATTAGGGCATAAGTGTACAAAAATTATCTCCCTACCATTCGACTAAAACAAAACCTTGCGTTCCTGCTCCACCATTACAGCCAGAAGTTGTGCTTGTTCCACTACTACCGCCGCCACCAGCACCAAGAATGTCAATATCACCATAACCGCCACCACCGCCGCCGCACATTGAAATCCAGAGGGTAGTAATTCCACTTGGTACAGTAAACGTGCCTGAAGAAGTGAACATCTTCTTCCCATGTGTTACTGTCCCTGCGCTTGTCGTGATCGACAAATTTCCGCTACCATCAAAAGTTCCGCTACCTGTTACGGTGACAGTGTGACGTTCCCCACTGTCACCATGTCGGCTTTTACATCAGCAGCACTGAAATGCTGCCGCGCAGCACACAAAAAAATGAAAACGCTTCGAAACCCAATAGGTCTCGAAGCGTTTTCATTAACAATATATATCTATTTCTAGTTCTGTTTCAATTTCTCAACTTCATCTATTGCCAGCCCCGTCCCTGCTGAAACATCGGCTACAGATAAACCCATCGCCAAGAGCCTTACCGCCGTTTCGCGTTTTTCTTCTACACGGCCTTTTAGTATCCCTTCTTCTTTCGCATAACTAATAGCCGATGCATAATCATGTAGTGCTTTTTCCCGCATCTCATATAAGTAGCGCTCTTTATCCCGCTTTAGGAAGATTTCTTCGGCTTTCAGCGCCTTTTTAATTGCCGGTTCGTTCATCGCAATCTCCTCCATCTCCGCATTGTCAGCACTATTAGTCAGATAAGCAAGCCACTTGTCCATCGGCGTTTGAAGTATTGCTTTATTTGCCTTCCACTTCGGGAGTTCCAAAAAATGCACCTCCATATCCCGGTTCAACCGATAGCCGGTTGATATGTCATAGAACCCAAATACGCTGTGGTGCTTTTGCCCTTCTGGCAGAAATGAAAATCCCAGTACATTTATTGTTACCGTGCGGCACAAGTCTTTATACCGCTTTGGGGCGGAAATCAACAGGCTTTTAGTAGGCTTTATTATCCCAAGCGACTGGCGCATTTTCGTCCCTTTCAGGGAATATTAATACGCTCCGCTGGCACAAGTCAAAAATAGCATCTTCTAAATTACCCGTTTGTTTTTTACCAAGACATTCATCTTCCTACTTACTTTTCGGTTACTTGCAAACAAAAAAGTGCGTACTTAATTATTAGTATCCTATCTCTTATACTAATAAATAATTGAATTACATTGGAGGAATTAGTTTGAAAGTAATTGCAATTAACGGCAGCCCGAGAAAAGGGTGGAACACAGCGGTATTACTTCAAAATGCCTTGGATGGCGCGACTCAAGCAGGCGCTGAAACAAAACTTATTCATCTCTATGAACTAAATTTTAAGGGCTGCATAAGCTGTTTTTCCTGTAAATTAACTGACGGTAAAAGCTACGGTACATGTGCTCTTGCAGATGATCTCTCACCGGTTCTGAAAAAAATTAAAGAAGCTGATGCACTAATTCTCGGCTCACCCATTTATTTCGGTAACGTCACAGGCGAGATGCGATCTTTTCTTGAACGACTTCTTTTTCCCTATCTAGTATATGATACAACTTACTCTTCATTATTTCCTAAAAAACTACAGACAGCTTTTATCTATACGATGAACGTCGATGACGCTCGCAGAATAGCCATGGGATATGACTATATTATTAACCAAAATCACTCCTATCTTCAAAAAATATTTGGCACTTCCGAATCGCTTTTAGCTACGGATACCTGTCAGTTTAACGATTACACCAAATATATCACAACGGCCTTTGATGCCGAACATAAGAAACGTCGGCATCAGGAAATATTCCCAAAAGACTGTAAAAAATCATTTGAGTTAGGCAAAAGGCTTATACACTAATGAATATTTATACTAAACTACTACGCAGTTGTTATCTAACTTCCAAAGTGCTCCAACCACAATATCGCCTCAAAGGCAGAGCACTTTTCACATTCTCCTCAGTCTTCAACTATTGTAATTAAAATGTCAAAACCGCCTATCACAATCGAGCCAGTTTGAACCAGCAACCTTAACTGCTATTCTGTAATCTCCTGCAATATGCATGAGCAGAATAGTTCGTCCGTATTTATGCTTTGCAACTAACAAAATATCTCTTGTTCCTCTATTCGAACATCAGACGAAACCATTTTTAGATAGCTATATATATCCAATAAATGATCGGTAATCATATCACTAGGAATACCCTCAGGTGCATAAATTACAAAGGCAGCTTTTCGCGTCTCAGGCAATATGCGGGTACGTAAGTCCGGACCATATATAATACTTGAAATAACTCCCTCGTCATCAGAAAGAATCATATCCTGCGCTTTGACACACTGTTCTTTTCCATTAATCAGTAAATATGTTTCATCCCCTTTTGCCGCATCTAGAGTTAATGGAAAGTGTAATGCATTATAATCATGTCCGGCAGTTAACAGTCCATTTTTCAATTCTGCCATAAACATGGCTTCAACTAGGGCCGCACCATTAGGAATCTGTTTCGCTTTGAAAATAACAGATTCCTGTTGTTTTAGCACATGATACGTCTTTTTAAATTGTTTATAATACATACTATAAACAGATATGGGAAAATGGTTTGCCAATTCTTCTTTATTCACAAATGAATTTTGAAGTTTGTTCTCTAGCGCTCTCTTACTAGCCTCAAGTGCCTCACTTCGTTCTGCATTCATTACATTATCCACAACCATTAGCCCAAGTTTGGCTCCTTGATGTGTTTGTTTCCATTCATCAGTAGCATATATCATATAGCTTTCCCCCTTACTGCCATCTTCAGCAGCAATTTACTTCATTTTAACTTTTTCCGTGAAAATTTCTTGTATGATATTGCTATATTTTTTAGGTGTAATTCCTGTAATTTGTTTAAACTGCTTGGTGAAATGGCTTTGATCTACAAATCCCACTTCATTAGCAATAAATGCCATAGAAAATCCCTTGGCAAGAAGCTCTTTGGCTCGCTTAATCCTAACTTGCTTAAGATATATATGCGGGGGTACTCCAATGCACTTATGGAATACGCGAATCAAGTGATAAGGACTAAGGTGGCAAACAGCAGACAACTCCTTAATAGATAAATTTTTAGTATAGTTGTCCTCAATATATTCTCGAGTTAGATTAACTCCCATTGTTTCCTGCCCTACACTTTTTATGCAATACCGTTCTTCTGCATAACGTGAAATAAACTCTGTTAACATAGCTAATAAAAGTGACTCTTGTTCAACTAAAGAAACACTTGCATCTTCTAGAAATAGGTGGAGATTTCTAATAACATTAGCTAAGTAAGTATCTTGAATAACGCCAGCCTTAAAATAAGGTATTTTATGTATCTTACCAGACATGTCATAAACCACTTGTTCCAGCAATTTAGATTCAAGATAAAACATTCGATAAGTCCATCCCTCATCGGATGCGGCAAAACCATCATGTGCCTCTCCTGGAATGACCAAATTAATACACCCAGGGGAGGCAGTAAGAGTCTCTCCTTTATAGGAAAATCTAAGTGCTCCCTGTTCAATAACACCAAGCGCAAAACCGTCATGTATGTGTTTAGTAAACGTGTGATTGACATATGTTGCATGCAATAATTCAAGGTTATTCAATTGTGGCATTACCCAGAAATCAACTTTTTCTTTACTCACATGACGGCCCCTTCAAATCAAAAGCTTCTTTCATTCTAAACTTATTCCCTTTATACTATAAAACAAAATTCTACCAGTTTAAATACGTAACTGGTAGAATTTATTTCTGCCATCCCCTCATAAAACACGGACGTGCCCGCTTTACATCCGCCGCCTATCACACAATCAGCCAGTTCTAGTCAGCCGCCTTAACTGCTATTCTGTAATCTCCTGCAACATTTTATACTCCGCCCCCCTTCCCCTTCATTTCTTTCTCGTCATCCGCGCCTGTTCAGCATAATAGGCCGCCATCCCCCTAGCTAGTTCAGCGTTTTCTCCTTTAACCTCAGTGAACACCTCTGCCAATTCCAGCAGCTCCGGCAAAGTATTATCCAAGACCTCATTCCTTTGTTTAGCATAATAATAGCACGCTCAAAATCGGCGCGTATATTCTATTTCTTGCTGAATATACGCGCCGCTAAACCAGAATCAAAAATTAATCTTTGATGTTTTTGCCTTACTAAAAAATTAAAGTTGACAAATAAATCTGGTAAAAGGTTTTATCTGTTACGCCATTTGACTTAGATGCATCAACGCTTCTAGCTGGGGAATAACGCAATTGTAGTATACCGCCTTTATAAACTGTACGTTCATAAATTAATTCCACGCCCTTGATATTATCATTGACCACTGCCTCAGGCCCAAACGTACCTGCATTGCTTAAGCCACAAGGATCAAAGTTATAATCGGCATAACGATAAGCAATCGCATAACCGGAAGTACCTACAACAAAGGGATTAGCTCCACCATATTCAATCTTAGCAAACCATCCCTTGGCACTTGTCCCATCATTTTTGCCATATTCACCAGACATCGTAATTTGAGGGATCTCACGGTAATTAAATCCTAAGATTTTGGCTTTATATACATCAGACCCACCCATAGTACCTTGAAAATCGGTAGCGCCAAAACTAGATTTATTTCCGAACGGCACTTGTAGATCACCAAATTTAATTTCTGTACCCATAATACCTTGTTTAAATAAACCACCAGTAGCCAAAATTTTGTTTCCAACAGTTACACGGCCACCATCTAAAAACGGAGTATCAACTAGGAAACCTTGATTCAGCTTCACTTGTTGCCGGCCTACAGCATATTCAACCCCAGGATTTTTAACCGTAACACAGGCTGAATCAAGACCGCCTGCATCAGGAGATGTCGGTACTTCTACGTCTCCGGCAACATGTTGTTCTTCCCAAACCGCCTGAAATTTTACATTGTCAGCAAGTTTAGCATCCATAAAGAGCAACAAGTGATACCTAAACTCATTTTTTTCAGTTCTATATGTAGAGTAACTCGTCTTTGTAATCCAGGTTGGGTTCTTAACGTAATCATAACTAGAATTTAAAATTCCCCCCAATCTTATTGGACTAATCCGTTGCTCTAAATTCTGAACACGTGCTCCAAGAGTGTTCAGCTCACTAGCAAACTCAGCAGACAATCTGTCTATCAAAGCCCTATTGCCAGCGTCAGCTTTATCAATATGATTCAAAGCTTTGGCTACTATAACGGCAAATTCATACCGGGTTAACGTTCTTTCCCCATTAAAACCATCTTTATAACCATCGATAAGACCTTCATTAGCCAACTGGCTAACAGCTTGATAGGCCCAATGAGTTTTGGGAACATCATTAAAAGAGTTCGGCGATGCAAAGGCCACATTAGTTAATAGTAATACAGTAAAAAGTAAAACTACCGCCACTACAGACTTTTTCATACTACCCCACCTTTTTAGTTTTTGAACAACAAGAAAATTAGCAGACAGCAATATCAGATTTGCATGAAATATCAGTTTTTCGTTGTTTTAAAAATAGTGTAATAATGAAGCCCACTATCGCTAATCCAACCATGATGACCATTGACAGATTGTAGTTTCCTGTACTCCGCAGTGCAATTGACCCTACTGACACCCCAACTGCAGAAATAATCCCACCAGAAAGCATCCATATCCCGATTACCTTACCAATAACCGTAGGTGAAAAGGTCTTAGCACCAAAACCCATCAGTGCCGGACCTACAAAAGCCTGCAACAAGCCAGCAAATGCTAAAAATAAGATCAACACAGGATAATTGCCATGAACTACTGGAAACATGATAGCTGGGAAAGATATAGCCCCTACTAGCCAACCAATTAAAATAACTCTACGACTATTTCCATTAAACACTTTATCAATAATAAAGCCGCCAACAAGTGAAAATATCATTGTAGAAAGTGTTACTACCGACATAAGCTTTCCTGCTGTAATCGCACCCATTCCAACTCCGACCGGTGGTAACACTGCCAAATAAGCTGGCATTAGATCGGCAAACGCCATAGTAACCCACATGCTAAGCGCATTTGCAATAAGTGCAAACCAAAACAAAGGATTGCGCAAAAACGTCTTACTAGAACTCTTTTCTTGCTCACCAGCAGAAACATTAGTTGGCGGTTGATGTTTTTTCGATTGGACATCAGCAACCAACGCTATAACAAAAGCAACAAATGAAATGATGCCTAAAAGTGCTAACCCTATTTCCCAGCTTCCCATAGTCTCAGCCAACATTGGCCCAGCCACAAATCCGACCATCGTTCCAAGTTGTAACATAGAAACCATAATGCCATTTGCAATGCCGATTTCATTCCTTGGAAACCAGATTGCCGCAACCGGTCCAGTTACGATAAAACAAGGAGCAACGGCTATTGATTCAACGATTCGAAGAATCACCAACGTTTCATAACTCTTAGCCGCAAACGGCAAAAGAGCATGGGTTATTACTTGAATAAAGATTGATACAAGCATGACTCGGAATATTCCGAAGCGATCCATAAGATGACCGGCCGGAATAACTAGTATCGCCATAGCTAACATGCCAAACCCCATTAATCCCAACGATGCAGTTCCTAAGTCAACCCCTAGGCTTTTAGCAACATCACCCATTAAGGGGGCAAACGACTGTGTATTCATTCCTGTACATAATAAAGCAACCCCTATTGACAAAAGCACTACCCACCGAAACTTTGGATATTCTACAGTCTCATTCATCATATCAATTTACCTCCTATTTCTTTCCATTAGTAATTTCTACTAAAAATTAGACTAATTTGATACTTCTATTCAACATCAAACCCTAAACCATCAATAGTATCCTACGTGCTGCAACATAACTTATTTGCAATAGCAGTACCAATTAGCGGTCTACATAACAATTAACTTAAAATCTAATTTAAATGCAGAAAATGTAATATTATAAAATATATACCAAAAATATGCGCTTTACTTTATAATATTTTTAAACATACTTAACGTTTGGAGTAATAGATCATGACAAATAATCTTGATTTACGGCACTTACGTTATTTCGTAACTGTTGCCAAACATCTAAATTTTTCTGAAGCTGCAAAACAACTTCATATCACGCAACCATCTTTAGGCCGGCAAATAGTTCAATTAGAACAAGAAGTAGGCGCTCAACTGTTTATCCGCAATACTCGTAGTGTCCATTTAACTAAAGCTGGTAGCTCATTAATGCATGACGCTCAAGAAATACTACTTAAAACTGAATTAGCCCTAAACAGAGCCCGCCAAATTTCGTTCTCTGACGTCGGAAGTTTACAAATCGGCTTTATGAGTCCCCTTGAAAAATATGACTTGCCTCATTTAATCAAACAATTCCGAAAAAAGTCACCAAATTCCAACATAAACTTTTTAAAATTCGGTGCCGACCCTCTCAATCAAGCACTAGAAACTGGTAAAATAGATGTTGCCTTTGCTATGAAACAAGACGTTGCCAACTCATCTAACATTCATTGGGAATTAACTATTTTTTCCCGGAAACCAGGATTAATAATTTCTCGCGACCATAAACTTGCTACAAAAGAATTTGTTAAACTTTCAGAACTAGCCAACGAACATTTTATTGTATTTTCGCAGTCCGAATTTCCCAAATCATATGATAATTTATGCGAACTGTGCAACGCTGCTGGATTTACACCAAACATTGTTGCTCATACACTATATCTAGAAACCTTACTCTTAACAGTGGAAACAGGAATCGGAATAGCTGTACATCCCGGACTTAACAATGACTTTTTTAATACACATAACCTTGCTTTTGTTCCTATAACCGACTACGATCAATTGGACTATGATTCAGTTTTAGCTTGGAAAAAGGATAATACCAATCCTCTAATCACACTATTCCTTGAAACAATGAAAGAAGAACATATTCTAATCTGAACCACTAATGTATAATAGAAATTTAGGAGCAAACCTTCTGTTTCTTTTGAACAGAAGGTTTTTCCCATTTGTTTTAATTTTACATATCAATTATTTTGCTGCTTTTGCTGCATTCTCCCCAGCAATTCGTCCTGACGAAAGTGACCAGCCAATTGAGTGACAAGCAACGCCAGAGGCATATGTATCAGAATCAGTACCACCTATATCCACACCAGCAGCATACAAGCCAGGAATAGGATCATCATTTGTATCAAGAAGTTCCATCTTAGTGTTTACCTTGAGCGGTCCACGAGTAACTAACATTGCAAGTGTACTTTTCGCAACATAAAATGGTCCGGTACGCAACGGGGTTAAATATTCAGGATTCTTGACGAACATATCATCATGCTTCTTATCACAGAAAGAGTTGTACTCATCTACAGTTGCCTTAAGCACCTCTGGATCTGCACCGATAAACTCGGCTAGTTCGTCCCAAGAATCAGAGATTTTTACTCGACCCTTCGCTTCCTGATCTTTCAATTCGTCATCCAATCCGGCAAACAAGTCCAGTCCAATCATAAAATCCGGCATTTTAACCGGGCCATTTTTAATAATCCTATTTTTCATCGCTTCATCTAAAAGGATATAGCAGGTTTTATGCGGCAATCTATACCAACTATTTGTCGCATTCAATTTTGATTCGTCAGCAAAACGTTCGCCATTTTTATTCACCCATATAAGGTCTGGATGTATATCATTGTTAAGTAGATTTGTTAACGGCGAAACTGGATTATTAAGCCAAGGCACTCTATTTAATTCCCATTCAAAAGCCACCGTACCATCAGATGCCGCCCCAGCATCCAGGGCCATTTTTATCCCATCGCCAGTATGACGCAAGCCCATAATACACAGATCGTCAAATACACTTTCAGTGTAAGAATGGAAATATTTAGCCATAAGCTCTTTACTACCGATAAACCCGCCAGTTGATATTATTACGCTTTTGGCATTTACCTGGATTTTATTTCCATCTTTTGTTTCTGCCAAAACCCCATTAACTCTGCCATTTTTATCTTTTAAAAGATTTTTTACCGGCGTATCGCACAGAACCTCTATACCCCTAGCCTTACAGAACCTTATCAGCAATTTTGCCAGCTTTCCGCGATTAACTTCCGGATCAGGCAGAAAATCCGCCGGCTCCATATTAGATTTAAGCCAATCAGAAACTCCTTCAAATTTATTTATTAAGGTACGGATAAGCCGAGCATCGCCTCTCCAGTGATTCCACTCCATTGCGCTTTTAAAATTAGCATCGGTTCTTACTGTAATATCAGGGTTTAAACGAAGATCATCGTCAAGCAACGTATTATCATCCATGCAGGCCATTTTCAATACACCGTCTTCATTTGCCAATGGCAACGGTGGAAATATGCAATTTCCTCCTGGAGCATGAAGCTTTTCCAACACAATTATCCGTTCAGCGCCATTATCTTTAGCTTCAATAGCGGCAGCCATTCCACCGGCACCACATCCAACAATCACTATATCAGCTTGCCTTATTTCAACTTGGGCTTGTTCATTTTTACTCACAATACCACTACTCCTTCTTCTTCTTATTTGTTTAATATTTTACAAAATTTTCATTTGCTTGATTATTATGATACTTCGAAATAGTCAATTTGTTAATTGCTCATTAGGCTCCGAATCAATGCCTCGAAAGCATTGTCGAACATCAAATTATTTCAGCAGTACTGAAATGCTGCAGCGCAGCACACAAAAGTGAAAACGCTTCGAAACCCAATAGGTCTCGAAGCGTTTAAATATATTACAGGAATGCTTATATAATAAAAATTAGGTTATTACACTATAAACTAATTGACAGTCAGGGCCTTAAGCATGTCCTTCTCTGCATTAATAACCTGCTTATCGTATCCTGGTTTAGCGGATGATGCAGCTCCGTCGAACGTCTGATTCTTATACCCGTTATCGTCACTAAAATAACCGTTTGAACCATTGCACTGAGTTACAACAACAGTATGCTCACAGTTAAGGCTCTTAAAGCTATCTTTTAACGCCAGCCCTACGCTGGTGACAAGTTCACCGGGAAATCCCACAAAAGCGACATTATCAATGAGAAGAAGCCCAAGCCGAAGATTTAGTGAATCAGTACGTCCATGCTTTCCGGGCACAGAAATTGTTTTCGTGATTCCTTTAATCTGGGCTCCAGAGGCAAACTCTTTCATGTTTGTCGCAATACGGAGAACCTCCGAACCCAGTTCCTGTGCTTGAACATCAAGCAATATGTATCCGTCCATACCATAATCTATTTTTTTTGTGTTGCCTTGCGCGTCAAAATCATCATAAGCTGACATATATCGAGGATTCTGATCCCCCGCCGGTGCCATAGTCCAAAGCGCAACCGCCTTGCCATTGCTTCTCTCTTCAATATACCGGGAAGTCGAGCCTGCCAGATCGCCCGATATAAGATGAGCTTATTTTACTGAGCCACTCATCCGATATATCTCCATTGTCAATTGAGATGAACAAGGCAGTATCTGTTTTATTGGCAATCATGATAGCGCGAACATAAAGCTCATCGTGTATACCTGTATAGTACCGTCCGCGAAAGCTGGTATACGGGAAAAAATTGTCCGGAATATTTATTTTAACGCGTGCTGATCCGATATTTAAACAATTATTCTCATTGGTCATTGGAGTAACGCTTTTAATATTTGCATCACATACCGGCACGGAACTAACCCCTATTAAAACCACCAAGAATACTGTTAAAATCGATAATAGACCTCTCATTTCTGTTTCCTCCTTAGTGCTCAAGCCACACAACAAATAAACTACTAATAACCATTAATTGCTACTTTTTTCTAAACTTGAAATAGGATAGCATTGGTTTTCTATTGAGGCCTATATGCACCAATCCCGCTCCAATAAAGAGATATCCTGCCCACTCATGAGCTTTTTGGGAATAAAAGGGTATTTCTCCCCTAGCAATTACTTTATCACCATCCTGGGTCCCTATCATTTGCTGCTGAACCTTTTGAGGTTTAGGTACAACAGCCATCTGTACCCCCGATACAGATACAATGATGAATGAGATCGTCAATATAATGGATATAATTCTTCTCATAATTCCTCATTATACCATTCAGAGCAAAAACCGACATTAGAAAACCGCCAACTGTTTCATTTACCTGAAATTGCTGCATTAGCACTCCCATGAGCGGCGGTACTTTGTATTGATTCAAAACCACAATAACACTTACCAGATAGACCACGAAAACAACAGTCCACGCTCTTCGCAAGATAGTCACTCCTTTTAAGATTCATGGAAATATATGAATGTAATTCCACTAATCGCTATTTTTCTATTACTAACATTAAAGCAAAGATGTGACAAAAATAAAGCGAAGATGTGACAAATTTGTGACTATGCATACGATAAACTTTTAAAACTTTTATGTACCTAAATTATGGTATATATCTAATTTTTATATGCTTACTTATCACTTTTAGAGAACCGCTTCTACAAATCTCTTATTCGTAAACACCCAATCCCTTATTCCTTCAATTGTGTAGGCATACTGCCAAGTATAACGATGGTTGCCATTTTTGAACACCGTATAGTTGACATTGCAATTGGCCTTTAACATCTTGTCGACATTTTTTTTCATTTTAAGCGTATTGGACTGTGCCGACCAAGTCCCATAGCTGACGGTTGCCCCTTGACTTTTTAATACGTCAGTAATGGCATTCATTCCAGGATAAGCCTTATTATCTCCCTCTGAGACAACAATCCACAGATTTTTCTTAGCCATAGGCTTTACTTTTTCAGAGTCCCATTGACAAGCCACCAGCAAGGATGCCGCAAACAGGTCCGGATATTTTATATCCATTGCGATCGATGTCATTCCGCCCATAGACTGTCCGGTATTATACAACCGGGTTGTGTCGATACTATATTGCTTTTCTAAATTCTTAAGCAAATCCACCGTAATATCCATTTGCTCCGTAGTTTGTGAGTTATCATCTGCTATAACGGTAGTGTATTGTGGTGCCAGCACAAAGCATTCATGCTTCGCCTGTTCTGACGGCGTCGCCCAGATAACAGCTCCCAGGCCTTGGGTCAGTGTAGTTGTGGGGTTGTCTGATACAGCCCCGGCATCATGGATGAATAACACTAAGGGATATTTTTTAGCCGGATCATAATTTTTGGGTACATACAAGTTGTACATCAACGATTTATTATTGTATTTAGGATCTTTATAAACCAGTTGCTTAAAATCATCTACCACCAAATTAATCGTTTTCGTGCTTGTTATCATATTACTTGTTGCATCATAAATCTCGCCAGCTGCTGTTGTAACATTTCCCAGCTGTTTTATATTTGCTGCCAATAACGTTATTGACGGCTGTTTGTCTGGTCGGGAACCTAACTGAGGTCCATTCATAATGCCTTTTGGCTCTGACTTTTCGTCATGATTCAGAGGCTTTTCTAAATCGCCTTCCATTTTTTGCTCAATCATCGGAGTTGCCAATTCAAGAATAACATACTTTCCACTAACACCTTTAATAGCTTTTTCTGCTTTTGTATTGGCATATATCTTGATAATATTTTTTCCCGCTACAGTGAAATCGGATGGTTTTAACTTTGCCGTATCAATTGGAGCATCATATTCTAGCGCGACAGCACTTATTTTTTGACCATCGCCAAATACTTCCGTAATTGCCGTAGCGCCTTTTATATGTCCACTACTTGAATCCACCTTATCCCCTATTGCCTTATCGTTCCCATTAGCTAAACAGACCGATATTCCTAATGCGAATAGCACTACCACTAGAACTCCAATTACTGTCTTTTTCATCTACTTCACTTCTCTTTCATTTATCCTTTCGCTATATAGCCCCTTTTATTTTAACGTTTCAAGCATAGACAATATTTTAGCTTCAACACGCTCGGCAGACCCTTTAGCATGGTGAGAATTTCTTGCCTCATAAGTAAATTTGTCATAACTATCTTTATCGGCCATATATTTTGCCGCCCCATTAACCATCGTCAAAACCAGCGTATTTTTTATCGGCGATTTTTTCTTTATATCCGCACCAATTATTGCAGCTAATTCCGGTTGGACGCCAACAATTGCTATATTACCAACCTTCATAATAGCAATTGGCACTTTTATTTCTCCAGTCTCTTGATAGGCATATTGCTTAACTGGCTTCATATCCGCAGGCTTCTGACGCTCCGGCATTTTTTGTGATTGGCAAATTACACTGTCATTGATGACAGTCAAATCAACCTCACTCTGCTTATCCGTAATATTTTGCGCCACGCTTACCGCATCAGCCCCCAGTCTCTCACCTAAAAGACCAAGCACAATGTACCCAGTATCATGTATATCCTTGCGCACCGAAATGCCAGAATCATTCATCGTATATCGATTCGCCATAAGGATAGGCGACTGGTCGCCCGCTGAACCAATTCCGAAAAAGGCTATAGTCCCAGCAGCTTTATATTTTTCTTCAATATATTTTGTTGCTGCTCCGGCAAGGTCTGCCGAAATCATGCGCTTACCTTCATTTGACACCGATTCATCCAAAACACTGGATTGCACACTATAGTTCATAAAAATAGCTAACGCTTTTCCGGATACATCATCAATTTTCATAACCCCAAGTTCTTTATCCGAATAAGCCGCTGCATTACTTCCATGCCACCATCCCTCGGTCGTAAGGATATCACGATTTATATTTACGTTCGATATTCCGGTGTCATAGCCAATTTTAGCAGCCTTCAGGCCCGCAGAAGCTTCTTTGGCAGAGGTTGCCAGGGCCTTATTAAGCGCCTGAGCGAACATTGCTGTTTTCTTGTCACCATCACCGCCGAACACATGCGGACTAGAAAAATTATGCGCTGCATAAATAAAAATGTTTTCCGGTTTAACCCCGGTATTCTTTTGCACAACTTCCTTCATTCCATCAATATTACTGAGAGATGTCATATCAACCGATACAATAGCGGTTTGAATTATTCCATTATTAAACAATAATGTCTTTACATATAAATCATCATGGATTCCATCAAAGCCTTGGGTCGGGAAAAAGCCCTCCGGTATTTGAATCGCCGCCTGCCCTGCACCAACCTGCAATGGTCCGACCAAGGATTTCGCTGCCGCGCCATTTTGAGTATTCAAGGAAAAGATTAACAATAGCCAGATCAATAACATCCACTTTCTATTTCGCATCAAGGCTCCTCCTGATTTTACGGTTTGGAAAATAAAAAAACACACAGCGCACCACATTATCCAACTGGACTTATGTGAATACACTGCACGTTGTATTATTACAATAACATAATCAATTTATATTGTAAATATTTTTAATAACGCCCTTGATCATACTATGGCAACCAAACAATTGCAAACGGTTTGAAACGACACCTTTGCTTGTTTTGGTAACAGTTTCAATATTTTTGATTGACAATATATAGCACTATATATTAACTTAAACTTACTACTATCCATATTTA
>JAGGAC010000069.1 GCA_017889635.1 Bacillota bacterium
GACCACTGACGTTACCGGAGTAGTAAACCTGCCTGAAGGTGTAGAAATGGTAATGCCTGGCGACAACATTCAAATGTCGATCGAGCTTATTACTCCGATTGCTATTGAAGAAGGTCTGCGTTTCGCTATTCGTGAAGGCGGCCGTACTGTTGGCGCTGGCGTTGTAACTGCTATTAATGAATAACCCTATGTCGGTGGATATTATTTTGGCGTATTGACATTAACCTTATGATAACCCTGGGATAAATGAATATTTGCGGTATATTAGGGGAATGTATATAAGGCAGGGGAATGCCCCTGCCTTTGTTGCACTATCGGGAAAAATGAATTCCGTATAAAAATATAGAATACCCGGTTACGTGTGCTATTGACATGCTGGTCATAATTGTGCTAATCTATACTAGCGATATTTTGAGACCACAGTTGTAAGTGAGGTGTATATAGTGCGCAATGCAGTAACTTTTGCTTGCACCGAATGCAAGCAACGTAATTATCAGTCTAATAAAAACAAGAAGAATGACCCTGATAGATTAGAACTTAACAAGTATTGCAAGTTTTGCAAGAAGCATACGTTACACAAAGAAACGAAATAACTAGTTTATTGTGTGCTTGGCACGTAGGGGTGTAGCTCAATTGGTAGAGTAGCGGTCTCCAAAACCGTTGGTTGCGGGTTCGATTCCTGCCGCCCCTGCCATCAAAATATGTCTATAGGCAGTGTGAAAAAATGGCTGCCCAGGAAACAGCGATTCAAGCGAAGTCTTCCCGGTCTAAGCGGTTTCTGCGGGAAGTTAGAGCTGAGCTAAAAAAAGTGTCATGGCCGGATAAGAAAGAACTCTCCGCCTACACGGGGGTTGTTTTTATTTCTGTGTTGGTGGTAGCAGTTTTAATTTGGGTTATAGATACTTGTTTTACTGAGGTGTTAAAATTACTTATCAGGTAACGAATTAAGCAGGATAAGAGGGGGTGGGGGCCGCGTTACGCGACCCTTCTGGTAATGGAGTCCGAAAAAAATTGGTATGTGATACACACTTATTCCGGGTACGAAAACAAGGTGAAGGCCAACCTTGAAAAAAAAGTCCATTCCATGGCAATGGAAAACGAAATCTTCCGTGTAATGGTACCAATGGAAGATGAAGTTGAATATAAGGATGGCAAAAAAAAGATTTCCAAGAAGAAGGTATTTCCTGGTTACGTGTTGGTCGAAATGATAGTAAATGACCGTTCGTGGTACGTTGTACGTAACACGCCTGGAGTAACCGGTTTTGTCGGTTCGGGAACCAAACCTATTCCATTAACTGCTGCTGAAGCCAAGCACATCCTGAAGTCCATGGGTATCGAGGAAGCAAAACCGAAGAAGTTTGATGTCAGCCTGAAAGAATTAGTGAGGATTACTTCCGGAGCATTCGAAAATTGGACGGCTACAGTTACTGATATTGATACTGACCGTGGCAAGTTGCGAGTGTTGGTGGACATGTTCGGACGCGAGACCCCTGTTGAATTAGATTATACTCAGATAGAAAAGTTGCAATAAGTTACCCGCCGTGTTTGAAAGGTGAGAGTAGCCAGTGGGAGGGCTTAACGGCTCGCAGGACCACATTTTACAGTGTAAGGAGGTGTAACCATGGCTAAGAAAGTAATCAAGCTTGTTAAATTGCAGGTTCCCGCAGGTAAAGCTACTCCGGCTCCACCGGTTGGACCAGCGCTTGGTCAAGCTGGTATCAATATTATGGCGTTTGTAAAAGAGTTTAATGAACGAACTGCTCAGCAGGCAGGGCTTATTATTCCGGTAGAAATTACCGTGTTTGAAGATCGGTCATTTACTTTTATTACGAAAACGCCGCCTGCAGCGGTGCTTTTGAAAAAAGCTGCTGGTATTGAAACAGCATCCGGCGAGCCTAACAAGAAAAAAGTTGCTAAAGTGTCGCGGTCTAAGGTGCGCGAAATCGCTGAATCAAAAATGCAGGATTTGAATGCAGCAAGTGTTGAAGCAGCGATGCGCATGATTGAGGGCACTGCCCGTAGTATGGGAATTGATGTTGTAGAGTGATAATCCCATACTGCTTTACAAGGTCATCCGAGAATATTCAGGTGCTGAGTTTGTCGTAGCTTGATAGTTTTGGCGGCAGCGATGGTAAATGAAGGTGTTTGAGGGGGCCGATGTGGGAGGGTTTCCCGTTATTACCACAATAGCTAGGAGGAATTTGCTTTATGCCGAAACACGGTAAAAAATATGAGGAAGCAGCCAAACTGATTGAAAAAGGTAAAATTTACGATCCGGAAGAGGCTGTGGAGATAGTTAAGAAAACTGCTAGCGCTAAGTTTGATGAAACAGTTGAAGTTGCTGTTAAATTAGGCGTTGATCCAAAACATGCTGATCAACAGGTTCGTGGTGCAGTTGTACTTCCCCATGGAACCGGTAAAACTAGTCGGGTATTAGTTTTTGCCAAAGGGGAAAAGGCCAAGGAGGCTGAAGCTGCTGGCGCTGATTTTGTCGGAGCTGAAGACATGGTCGAGAAGATTCAGGGTGGTTGGACTGAATTTGATGTAGCGGTGGCTACTCCCGATATGATGGGGATGGTCGGCCGACTCGGTAAAATCCTTGGACCTAAAGGCTTAATGCCGAATCCTAAGGTTGGTACTGTGACCATGGATGTAACAAGAGCAATTGGGGAAATTAAAGCTGGTAAGATTGAGTATCGTACCGATAAAGCTGGTAATATTCATGCTCCAATTGGCAAGGTTTCGTTTGGTTCCGAGAAATTACTTGCGAATTATAACATGTTATTGGATACTCTTATAAAAGTGAAGCCTTCTGCAGCTAAAGGGCAGTATATAAGAGGCATCACGGTTAGCACGACGATGGGGCCTGGCGTAAAAGTAAACGCGCTCAAGACTTCCGGCAAAAAAGACTAAATATTTTTGGGTTTTAGGCTGTAGATAGCAGGTATTGGTAAAGGGCTTTTAGTCCGCCTGCCGAGGCCGGGGTTGAGCGAGGATGAGATATGTCATCAACGACCGCCGGTAAATACTGCCGGTAGGTCGTTTTAATTTTTAGGTGACGACTTATTTATGAAGGGGGTGTATTTGATGGCTATAACCGCAGAAAAAGAAGCTGTGGTCAGTGAACTTAAGACTAAGCTTTCAGACAGCAAAGGTGTGGTATTAACTAATTACCGCGGACTGAATGTTGCAATGGATACTAAACTCAGACGCAAATTCAGAGAAGCCGGTGTTGAGTATCGTGTTATTAAGAATACTATGACTCGTATTGCCGCTAATGAAGTTGGTATTGTAGGACTTGATCAATATCTTGAAGGTCCGACCGCTATTGCCATGTCAATGACTGATCCGGTTGCGCCGGCTAAGGTTCTTTCAGATTTTATCAAAGAGAACAAACTCCAGGCCATGGAAATTAAAGCAGGCTTGGTGGAAGGCAAGGTTATTGACGCTCAAGGCGTTAAAGCATTGGCAAGCTTGCCGCCGCGAGAAGTGCTTATTGCGACTCTTTTGGGAACGTTGCAGGCCCCGATTACTGGCTTGGTCAATGTTTTGCATGGCAATCTTCGCAACTTGGCGTATGTGCTTGAAGCTGTTCGTCAACAAAAGGAAAGTGCTTAATTACCAAATTTAAAAATAATAGATAATTTTGGAGGTTTAATAAAATGACTAAAGAACAAATTATGGAAGCCATTGAGTCGATGACTGTGCTAGAACTTTCGGAGCTTATCAAGGCTCTGGAAGAAAAATTCGGTGTTAGTGCCGCTGCTCCGGTAGCAGTTGCTGCTGCTCCTGCTGCCGCTGCTCCTGCTGCTGCGGAAGAGAAAACTGAGTTTGATGTAATTCTGACTAACGCTGGTGCAGGCAAAATCAATGTTATAAAGGCTGTCCGTGAAATTACTGGTCTGGGTCTTAAAGAGGCTAAAGAATTAGTTGATGGCGCTCCGAAATCGGTTAAGGAAAAAGTATCTAAAGCCGACGCTGATGCTTTCAAAGCTAAACTTGAAGAAGCCGGCGCATCTGTTGAAGTTAAGTAAGTAGGATCTGGAAGCTGTGAGACGGAGAGCGCCGATGGTGCTCTCCGTTCTTTATAAGTGGAATAAATAAAAGTGTTTCAATGAAAAACTTAACAAATGTGGTTATTATTTCTTGACAAAGGCTGTGTAGGATGTTATCATTTTGTAATGCGGTATATCAATACCATTTAATTACGATCGCCGGGACAATGCAAGGTATAATTTGTCTGTTGGCAGGAAATAGTAATACAATGGGAGATGAAACACACTATTTCATCAGCAAAAGAGCAAGGTTTTGATCCTAACTGACGAACCTTGCTTATTTTTCGTATTTTATTTAGTTCTACCGCGCTTTGTGCAATGTGGGAAGACGCCACTTGAAATTGGGCTAAGGGGTGAAGTCTTTAATGTTTAATCCTGTTCCGGTGGGTAATAGGGTCAGGTACAGTTATGCTAAGATCAGTGAAGTGCTGGATATGCCCAACCTCATCGAAATTCAGAAAAATTCCTATAACTGGTTTCTCAAAGAAGGTTTACAGGAGATATTCCACGATATTTCACCGATCCAGGATTTTACGGGGAATTTGGTTCTTTCTTTTGAGAATTTTGTTCTGGGGGAACCAAAATATGCGGTGGAAGAGTGCAAAGAGCGCGATGTTACATATTCCGCGCCACTCAGGGTTGGTGTTCGCCTGATTAACCGTGAAACCGGGGAAATCAAAGAGCAGGAAGTGTTCATGGGCGATTTCCCTCTGATGACCGACAATGGCACGTTTATTATCAACGGCGCCGAACGGGTTATCGTCAGCCAATTGGTGCGCTCTCCAGGCGTTTATTATGGTGATACCATTGACGCTAGCGGTAAGAAGCTTTTTAATGCTACAGTGATACCGAATCGAGGAGCGTGGTTGGAACTGGAGACAGACTCCAACGACGTGGTTTCGGTACGAGTAGACCGCACCCGTAAATTGCCGGTAACTGTGCTTATCCGTGCTTTGGGCTATGGATCTAGCGCTGCGGTAGCCGATTTATTTAATGACGATATGCGGATCAGGGCTACCTTAGAGCGCGATAACACTGACTCAAAGGAAGAAGCTCTCGTTGAAATATACAAACGCCTTCGGCCAGGGGAACCACCGACGGTTGATAATGCTACTCAGCTTTTAGAAACGTTGTTTTTTGATCCTAAACGCTATGACCTTGCCGCCGTCGGTCGGTACAAGCTTACGAAAAAGCTGGGGTGGCGCCGTCGACTGATGGGGAAAGTGCTTGCCCAGCCGCTTGTTAATTCCGATACTGGGGAATTGATAGCAGAGGAAGGCACTACTATTGATGAAAAGGTAATTGCTAGAATTGAACAAAGCGGGATGTTTGAGGGCACCACATTAGCAGAAGTAAAAATTAGACAAAAAGATGGGCAAACTGTTAAAATGTTGTGCATTCCGACATTGCCGAATACCCATCGCACTATTACTAGGGAAGATATTATTGCAGCAATTAGCTATCTTCTTAATCTTATGGATGATCATGGTTCGGTGGATGATATTGACCACTTAGGTAACCGCCGACTTCGTTCAGTTGGTGAGCTTCTCCAAAACCAATTTCGAATTGGCTTATCCAGACTTGAACGTGTGGTTAGGGAACGGATGACTATTCAGGATATTGATGTAATAACGCCTCAGGCGCTTATTAATATTCGTCCGGTAGTTGCTGCGATTAAGGAATTTTTTGGTTCAAGCCAGTTGTCGCAGTTTATGGATCAGACTAATCCGTTGGCTGAATTGACACACAAGAGACGACTTAGTGCACTAGGACCAGGAGGCCTAAGTCGTGAACGTGCAGGCTTTGAAGTGCGTGATGTTCACCATTCTCACTATGGACGGATGTGCCCGATTGAAACTCCTGAGGGACCGAATATCGGACTCATTGGTTCGCTCTCAACTTTTGCCCGTATTAATGAATTTGGGTTTATTGAGACGCCTTACCGTAAGATTGACAAAGAAAATCGTCGGGTGACTGATGATGTTTATTACTTAACTGCTGATGAAGAGGACGAGATGATTGTTGCTCAGGCCAATGAGCAACTTACTAGCGATAACTGGTTTAAGGACGAACGAGTTACTGTACGGTACAGGGAGCAAACTCTTGTGGTGCCAGCGGAAAAGGTCGACTATATGGATGTTTCGCCTAAGCAGGTTGTGTCTATTGCTACGGCGATGATTCCATTCCTGGAAAACGATGACGCCAATCGAGCTTTGATGGGAGCTAATATGCAGCGACAGGCTGTACCGCTTTTAAGGACTCAGGCTCCACTTGTTGGTACTGGAATGGAATATAAGGCTGCTCGCGATTCTGGGGTGGTTGTGCTGGCGAAAAATCCTGGTGAGATCGTCAAGGTTACGGCTAATGACGTTTATATCAGGACAGAAGCCGGCGGTTTGGATAGTTATAAGTTTTTGAAATACGAACGTTCGAATCAGGGGACTTGCTTTAATCAAAAGCCTATAGTCCGTAAGGGCGAACGGATCGAAAAAGGCCAGGTGTTGGCTGACGGTCCATCGACTGATGAAGGTGAATTGGCGCTTGGGTTTAATGTGTTGGTAGCATTTATGCCTTGGGAAGGCTATAACTACGAGGATGCCATCTTGCTTAGTGAAAAACTTGTCAAGGAAGATGTATTTACCTCAATTCATATTGAAGAATATGAGTGCGATGCCCGTGATACAAAACTTGGTCCTGAAGAAATCACCCGCGATATTCCAAATGTAGCAGAGGAAGCTCTGCGTGACTTGGATGAACGGGGTATTATTAGAGTGGGCGCTGAAGTACGTCCTGGCGATATTTTGGTTGGTAAGGTTACTCCAAAGGGCGAAACCGAGCTGACTGCAGAAGAACGACTGTTACGTGCTATTTTTGGTGAAAAAGCTCGTGAGGTCCGTGATACTTCTCTGCGGGTACCCCATGGTGAAGCTGGCAAGATTGTCGACGTCAAAGTATTTAGCCGTGAGAATGGGGATGAGCTACCACCAGGCGTTAATCAACTTGTCCGAGTGTACATTGCCCAAAAACGGAAAATTTCCGAGGGTGATAAAATGGCTGGTCGCCATGGCAATAAAGGGGTTGTTTCACGAATATTGCCTGAAGAAGATATGCCATTCCTGCCTGACGGCACTCCGGTTCAGATTGTACTAAATCCTCTTGGTGTGCCATCACGTATGAATATTGGGCAGGTGTTGGAAACCCACTTAGGTTGGGCGGCAGCAACTCTGGGGATGAAAATAAAGAACAAAGAAGCTGGCTTGGAAGATACGCTGAAGAATGCTGGTTACAATTTTAGTAAAAATGGAATGCCAAAACCGGATATTGCTGGTATCCATATGGCAACGCCAGTTTTCGATGGCGCGACCGAGAAGGAAGTATTTAAGACGCTGAAACTGGCCGGACTTCCGAGTGAGGGTAAAAGTACTCTGTATGATGGTCGAACCGGAGATCCGTTCGATAACCCGGTAACTGTCGGCTATGTATATATGCTTAAATTAGCTCATTTGGTTGACGATAAAATTCATGCTCGTTCAACTGGCCCGTATTCATTAGTTACCCAACAGCCTTTAGGAGGTAAAGCCCAGTTTGGTGGTCAGCGCTTCGGTGAAATGGAAGTTTGGGCTTTGGAGGCATATGGAGCCGCATATACCTTACAGGAACTTCTTACTGTTAAGTCTGACGATGTTGTTGGTCGGGTTAAAACTTACGAGGCAATTGTCAAAGGTGAGAATGTGCCAGAGCCTGGTGTACCAGAGTCATTTAAAGTTCTTATTAAGGAACTGCAAAGTATTGGGCTTGATGTAAAGGTACTTTCTGAAGACTCTAAGGAGATTCTTATCCGCGATACAGAAGAGGATATTAATGAAACAGCTAAAGAGCTTGAACTAAATATTGGTGGTGACGAAGGCGCGCGTGCTATACCGCATGAACGTAAGCAAGATGATTTTGAGCCTGACATAGTGGATGAATTGGAAGCTGGCGATGATATCGAACCTATCGAGGAAGAACTTGACATTATTGCCGAAATTGGCGAGATGAGTGCTGGTCGTGCTACAGCATCGGCTGGCGCTGATGATGATATCGAACTTTCGTTGCACAAGACGGCAAAGAAGGATAAGAAAGAGCGAAAAGGCAATCCGCGCGACTACATTGACGAGCTAGGCGAGGATTTCGAGTAAGAGTGAAGGGAGCGATAACCCATTGTTGGATGTAAATAATTTCGATTCAATGCGGATAGGTCTCGCTTCGCCGGAACAGATCCGTGCTTGGTCCTACGGCGAGGTAAAAAAGCCGGAAACAATAAATTACCGTACCTTGAAACCGGAACGTGAAGGTCTGTTTTGCGAAAAGATTTTTGGTCCTACCCGTGATTGGGAATGCCATTGCGGCAAGTATAAACGTATTCGCTATAAGGGGATTGTATGCGATCGTTGCGGTGTTGAAGTAACGCGCTCTAAAGTTCGGCGTGATCGTATGGGGCATATAGAATTAGCTGCACCGGTATCTCATATTTGGTATTTTAAAGGTATTCCTAGTCGTATGGGACTGATTCTTGATGTTTCGCCGCGTTCTTTGGAGAAAGTGCTGTATTTTGCGTCGTATATTGTAATAGAGCCGGGCGATACGCCGCTGATGAAAAAGCAACTCTTAACTGAGAATGAATACCGGGAATATAGGGATAAATACGGCAGTGCCTTTAAAGTTGGCATGGGAGCCGAGGCAATTAAGAAGCTTCTTGATGAGCTTGATCTTGAAAAAATGAGTCGCGAACTTCGCCAGGAACTTAAGGAAGTAAGCGGCCAACGGAAAATTCGAGCGATACGTCGGCTTGAAGTTGTCGAGGCTTTCCGTAAATCTGGCAATCAGCCTTCATGGATGATTCTGGATATCGTCCCGGTTATTCCGCCTGAACTAAGGCCAATGGTTCAACTCGACGGCGGTAGGTTTGCTACAAGTGATCTTAATGATCTTTATCGAAGAGTAATAAACCGTAATAATAGGCTGAAGCGTCTTTTGGATTTGGGCGCGCCAGATATTATTGTTCGCAATGAGAAACGGATGCTACAGGAAGCGGTAGACGCACTCATTGATAATGGCCGTCGTGGTCGACCGGTGACTGGGCCTGGCAATCGTCCGCTTAAATCTCTGTCAGATATGCTTAAGGGCAAGCAGGGCCGTTTTAGGCAAAATCTTCTGGGTAAACGTGTTGATTATTCTGGTCGTTCAGTTATTGTGGTCGGGCCTGAGCTAAAGTTGCATCAGTGTGGCTTGCCAAAAGAGATGGCGCTCGAACTGTTTAAGCCTTTTGTTATGAAAAAGCTGGTTAACGCTGGTCATGCTCATAATATTAAAAGTGCAAAGCGAATGGTTGAACGGGTTCGTTCTGAAGTATGGGATGTTTTGGAAGAAGTAATTAAGGAACACCCGGTGCTATTGAACCGTGCACCGACACTACATCGTCTTGGCATTCAAGCTTTTGAGCCAGTTCTGTCCGAGGGGCGGGCTATAAAGATTCATCCTTTGGTTTGTACTGCGTATAATGCTGACTTCGATGGCGACCAAATGGCCGTTCATGTGCCGCTTTCCGCTGAAGCTCAAGCCGAAGCACGTCTTTTAATGCTCTCGGCGCATAACATTTTATCCACTAAAGATGGTAAACCGGTGGCAACACCGACTCAGGATATGGTCTTAGGTTCATACTATTTGACCATTGAAAGAGACGGCGTAGTTGGAGAAGGCAAGGCATTTTCCAATATTAATGAGGCATTGCTTGCTTATCAGCACAAGGAGTTAGATTTGCACGCAAAAGTTCGTATAAGACTCCCTGGGCATGGGCTTGTATATACTACCGTTGGTCGAGTAATCTTTAATGAGGTTTTACCGGAGGAACTGAGGCATTTTGACAATCGGGAAGATGGGGTGCATTTAGGCATTCTGATGGACAAAAAGCAACTTGGGAAGTTGGCTGCGGATTGCTACCGTCGGTTTGGTACAACTAGGACCGCTGAGGTTCTTGATAGTGTCAAAAAGCTTGGATTTTCTTTCGCCTGTCGCGCTGGTATTACCATCGCCATAGCTGATATTAAGGTACCGGAAGCAAAAAAGGATATATTGGCCAAAGCCGAAACTCAGGTTGACACTATTGACAAACAATACCGTCGTGGTTTAATAACCGATGACGAACGTTATAAAAAGACTATTGATTTGTGGACTAAAGCGACAGATGATGTAACCAGTGCGCTTATGACTTCACTGGATCGATTCAATCCGGTATACATGATGGCTACTTCAGGTGCTCGTGGTAACATTCAGCAGATTCGCCAGCTCGCAGGTATGCGTGGATTGATGGCTGATCCGGCTGGTCGAATAATCGACTTGCCGATTAAGGCGAATTTCCGCGAAGGCTTGACAGTGTTGGAGTACTTTATTTCTACCCATGGCGCCAGAAAAGGTTTGGCTGATACGGCGCTTCGAACCGCTGACTCAGGCTATCTGACCCGTCGGTTAGTGGATGTGGCTCAGGATGTAATTGTTCGAGAAGAAGATTGTGATGTTATTGGTATCAATCTCGTGAAAGAGAAAGCACGGCTTGCTCAGTCAAGTGCAAGTGCTATCGCTTTCCTGCGTGATACTCTCTTAGGTCGGGTGTTGGCTCAGGAGGTTATAAGCCCTAAGACTGGGGAAACGCTATATGACAGGGACACTGTGTTGGATGACGATTCACTGACCGCGCTTGGAGAGCATAACGTGCCGTCTATAGTATTAGTTGGTATTTCCACTGCAACTGAGGAAGACATTAAAGATGCCGGTACTGAGATGGTGGTTTTAAGCGAGCCGGATGAAAAGCTCAAGGTTGAATTGAAAGAAACCATGATGCGTGAAATGCTGGGTAAGAATACTACTGAACCAGTACGGAACTTTAATGGAGAGGAAATCGTTGCTGCAGATACGCCGCTTAGTGAGAAAATGATCGATGAAATTCTGTGTAGTGATGTGCGCGAAGTTAAAGTTCGTAACAATAACATCAAGGGTATTGAAGTTCAGGATATCACTGAAGGCAGCGGCCTAATAGAATCGCTCCGTGACCGTATTATTGGCAGGGTGTCGGCGGAAGATATTGTTGATGCAAATGGTGAGATTCTTGTTAAACAAAATGAAGAAATTACCGAGGAAATTGCTGACAAGGTCGTAGCAGCGAAAGATAAAGTTTCAATTCGGTCTGTTTTGACTTGTAAGTCTCAGTTTGGGGTTTGCATCAAGTGTTATGGACGCAATCTTGCTACAGGGCGAATGGTTGATGTTGGTGAAGCTGTAGGTATAATTGCTGCCCAATCAATTGGTGAACCTGGTACCCAGCTTACAATGAGAACTTTCCATACTGGCGGTGTTGCCGGTGATGATATCACTCAAGGTCTGCCAAGGGTTGAAGAATTGTTTGAAGCTCGCAAACCAAAGCGGCCGGCGATTATCACTGAAGTGGACGGTCTGGTGGACATAAAAGAGATTAAAGGGTTGCGTAAAGTGACAATCATTCCTGCGGCTGGTGAGGAACGTGTATATCAGATCCCTTACGGCGCTAGAATAATTGTTAAGCCAGGGCAGACAGTTCGCACAGGTGAGCGGTTAACAGAAGGCTCGGTAAATCCACATGATATTCTTAGGGTAAGCGGGCTTCGGGATACTCATCGTTATCTGGTATATGAAGTTCAAAAGGTATATAAATCTCAGGGTGTTGAAATTAATGATAAGCATATCGAAGTTATGGTTCGTCAGATGCTACATAAAGTGAAGATCGAAGAACCGGGCGACACAGAGCTTCTACCTGGCGAGTATGTTGACATTAACAGCTTCGAAGAAGAGAACGCTCGGATTATCGAAAATGGCGGTGAGCCGGCAGTTGCTAGACCAATTCTTCTAGGTATCACTAAGGCGTCTCTAGCGACAGATTCTTTCTTGTCTGCTGCGTCATTCCAGGAAACTACTCGTGTTCTTACCGAGGCGGCCATAAAAGGAAAGGTTGATCCGCTCCTCGGTCTGAAAGAAAATGTAATTATCGGTAAACTGGTTCCGGCTGGAACTGGAATGAGTCGTTACCGCAATATTCGGCTTAAAAGAACGGAAAATGCTCCAAATTTCTAATAGACAAAACGATAATAAATGATTAATATTGGTGGTCGGCAAGCATAATAATGTTTGCCGACCATAATTATATGACACTCCAGGACCCGTGGCCATAATAAAATGCTCTAGACCGTGATTTTTGTTGACATTGTACTGGGGTAATGCTAAAATATTAAAGTGCCCATTTGGAATTGGTGTTTGTTTGGAAGAATAGATTCATCTTACCAAAAGCCTCAAATGGCATATGTGGCTTAAGAAACGAGGATAGATTGGTTTCTTGAAGCTGAAAAGGGAGTGACAGTCCATGGCTACAGACGCCTTGAAAACCGCAGTAAAAGTAATCGGCGCAAAGCAAGTCGTCAAAGCGGTCGAAAAAGGTGTGGTCTGTCTGGTGTATTTAGCTGAAGACGCTGATGCACGGGTAACGAACCCTGTTCGTGAACTTTGCGTCCGTGCGGGTGTTGTGATTGAAACAGTGCCAAACATGACAGAGTTGGGCAAAGCTTGTGGCATTGAAGTTGGTGCGGCAGCCGTGGCCCTGCTTAGAGATTAGTGAGAGCGATGTGTTAGCCCGTTTGCCTCACGTCTAATCGCTTGAGGCAAATTTTATTTTAAAACTAACAATGGGGAAGGAGGTGTAGTTATGCCGACAATTAGTCAATTGGTTCGCAAAGGAAGAATGGAACTTGAAAAGAAATCCACCGCGCCTGCGCTGGTAGAATGCCCGCAGAAACGGGGTGTGTGCACAAGGGTATACACCACTACTCCTAAAAAGCCAAACTCCGCTTTGCGGAAAGTAGCTAGGGTTAGATTGACCAATGGTATTGAGGTGACTGCGTATATTCCTGGTATCGGTCATAATCTTCAGGAACACTCTGTGGTACTGATCAGAGGTGGCAGGGTGAAGGATTTACCGGGCGTTCGTTATCACATCATCCGTGGTGCTCTTGATACTGCTGGTGTGGCAAAACGCGGTCAGGGACGGTCTAAATATGGTGCAAAACGGGCGAAGAAGTAAGTTTGAAGTTTAGAATACGGTTTGAGTTCTGGATGAAGGAGGGAAAACGATGCCAAGGAAAGGACCTGTACCTAAACGTGACGTGTTGCCTGATCCGGTGTATAACTCTAAGATGGTTACCCGGTTTATCAACAAGATCATGATGGAGGGTAAAAAAGGCGTTGCTGAAGGAATAGTATATGACGCATTTGATATTATCCGGGCTAAGACTGGCAAAGATCCGTTAGAAGTATTTGAGACAGCATTAAAGAATGTTATGCCAGTGCTTGAAGTTCGGGCTCGCCGTGTTGGTGGTGCGAACTATCAGGTGCCTGTAGAAGTGCGAGCTGATCGCCGTTTGTCGCTGGGGATTCGCTGGTTGGTGAATTACTCACGGCTAAGAGGAGAAAAAACGATGCATGAACGGTTGGCGGCTGAATTGATGGATGCTGCTAATACTACGGGTGCTTCGGTTAAGAAAAAAGAAGATACGCATAAAATGGCGGAAGCTAACAAGGCGTTTGCCCATTACCGGTGGTAAACCGGTATTTGGGTAAGTCCTAGTGAGGAGTGATGATGGTGGCCAGAAAGTTTCCACTCGAAAAGACGCGGAACATTGGCATCATGGCACATATTGACGCCGGCAAGACAACTACGACTGAACGTATACTATTTTATACAGGTAGAGTACACAAGATTGGTGAAGTGCATGATGGTGCTGCTACGATGGACTGGATGGTACAGGAACAAGAACGCGGTATCACCATTACCTCCGCAGCGACCACTTGTCAGTGGGACGGGCATCGTATTAACATTATTGACACACCAGGGCACGTGGACTTTACTGTTGAGGTGGAACGTTCACTCAGGGTACTTGACGGAGCGGTAGCGGTGTTTTGTGCCAAAGGCGGGGTTGAGCCTCAGTCTGAGACTGTATGGCGTCAGGCTGATAAATATGGTGTTCCTCGTATTGCCTATGTAAATAAGATGGATATCATTGGCGCTGATTTTTATCGCGTTGTTGATATGATGAAAAATCGGTTGGGAGCAAACCCTGTACCGATTCAACTGCCTATCGGTTCGGAAGATACCTATAAAGGCTTAATCGACTTAATCGAAATGAAGGCTATTGTTTATACTGACGATCTTGGGAAAACCAGTGAGGCGACTGAGATTCCTGATGATATGAAGGAACAGGCTGAATTGTATCGTCAGAATCTCCTGGATGCTGTAGCTGAATGTGACGATGAACTAATGATGAAGTATCTTGAAGGCGAAGAACTTACTGCTGAAGAAATTAGAGACGGACTTCGTAAGGCTACTATTGCGGTTAAGCTTATTCCGGTGCTTTGCGGTTCGTCGTATAAGAATAAAGGCGTTCAACCACTTCTTGATGCTGTGGTCAGGTATATGCCGGCTCCAACTGATGTTCCGGCGATCAAGGGTGTTAATCCTGATAATGGTGCTGAAGACGAACGCCATGCTAGTGACGAGCTTCCATTCTCATCGTTGGCGTTTAAGATTATGACTGACCCTTATGTCGGTAAGCTATCGTTCTTCAGAGTATATTCGGGAACGCTTTCGTCGGGGTCTTATGTATACAATTCGACTAAAGGACGCAAAGAACGAATTGGCCGTATTTTGCAAATGCATGCCAATCACCGCGAGGAAATTGAAGTCGTGTATACGGGGGATATTGCTGCAGGCGTAGGTCTTAAGGATACTACTACCGGCGATACACTCTGTGACGAGAAGGCACCGATTATTCTAGAGTCAATGGTCTTCCCTGAACCGGTTATTTCGGTGGCGGTGGAGCCTAAGACTAAAGCTGACCAGGATAAGATGGGTATCGCGTTATCGAAGTTGGCTGAGGAAGATCCGACTTTCCGTACTTATACTGACCATGAAACTGGTCAGACGATTATTTCCGGGATGGGCGAGCTTCATTTGGAAATAATTGTTGACCGTATGCTGCGTGAGTTTAAGGTGGAGTGTAATGTCGGTAAGCCTCAGGTCGCTTATCGTGAAACTATCCGTAAACCGGTTAAGGCTGAAGGCAAGTTTGTTCGTCAGTCTGGCGGTCGTGGTCAGTATGGTCACTGTTGGTTGGAACTTATACCACAGGAACCGGGGCAAGGTTTTGAATTTCAAAATAAAGTCGTCGGCGGTGCTATTCCTAAGGAATACATTTCTCCGATTGAGGCCGGGGTCAAAGAAGCAATGGAGAGCGGCGTTGTGGCCGGGTATCCGATGGTTGATATCAAGGTAATCGTTTATGATGGTTCCTATCACGATGTTGACTCTTCGGAAATGGCCTTTAAGATTGCCGGATCAATGGGCTTCAAGGCAGGCGCGGCAAAAGCCAGCCCGGCACTTCTCGAACCATATGAGAAGGTCGAGGTTGTGGTGCCTGAAGAGTATATGGGTGACGTTATAGGTGACTTGAATTCCAGGCGTGGCCGGATTGAAAGTATGGAAGCTAGGGCTGGTGCCCAGGTAATCAGAGCTTTTGTTCCGCTGTCCGAAATGTTTGGTTATGCTACCGACCTACGGTCTCGTACTCAGGGACGTGGCAATTACTCGATGGAATTTGATCATTATGAAGAAGTACCTAAAAATATTGCCGAGGCAATTGTTGCCAAGATGAAAGGCGCGTAATTGCTCGCTTAATTATTAAAAAAATGAACAATCTAGGAGGTTTGTAAAAATGGCAAAGAAAAAGTTTGAAAGAAACAAACCACATGTCAATATTGGGACCATCGGTCATGTTGACCATGGCAAAACATCATT
>JAGGAC010000134.1 GCA_017889635.1 Bacillota bacterium
AACGCCTTATTTTGAACGCGGGTTTAAATATATCATTGGCTTCGAACATCAGGTAGATGGCAATTTTGTTCTTACTGCTGAGAATGAATACATAAGAAATATTAATTTTGGTAATACTGCTCCTCCGGCATTGATTGAAAATGAATTAAAGCAACTAAACTTGCACGGTAATATTGGAGCAACTAATGTTGTTTTAGGGAAGTATATTCATTATGATGGTATATTCGACGGTGAAGTTATGGGCGCAAAAGTAACCTTTGGCGATAAGCTAAAAACTTCACTCCAATATGGCAGGTTAGCTGCTGCTTATGGTTTAAGCGCCTTTGAGTATACGAATACATCTTTTGACCCGTTATTTACTGGTACGGCTACGCCGCAATATTTTGCAGCAGAAACGAGTTATGGTTTAAGCAAGAATACCAGTATCAACGCCAGCTATTCGCAGGCAAGTGCGGATGGTTATGATACAGCTAAGTATACTCTTGTTGGATTCGATCATAACCTTAGCCGTGATTTAGCGGTGAAAGCTTTTTATGGTAAATCTAATTATGATGCCAATAATAAAACATATATGGTGGGGTTACAATATAAGAACGCAATTCCGCCAATGGTTGGTTCTAATGGAACTTGGGTACGGTATTTAAATGTTGACTCCAATTCGGTCATAAAGAGCGGCTATTGGGGATGGAACAGGTGTCATGGGGCGAAGGGTGTTCAAATCGGTTATGACTTTGTGCCAATAAAAAATACGATCCTGTCTTTTGAAATAGATCGTATGAAAGCTACTAATGGCGATGATTGGAAGGATAATTTCTATCGCGTTCAGCTAGGAATGTTCTTGTTCTAATATGTAATCAGCCAACTTAGTCACAAAAGTTTTGACCCAGTGAGTGGGCCCGGTGCGGCCGAACTTACTGGGTCAAGTCCATTCCAGTTTGGCTTAGAAAGAAAATGTGAGCTAAATTCTTTGAATAGAGTTATTATAATAATGGAGGGTTAAGATGACGAAGCTGGATAGTATTATTGCTTCTGTTGATATTATAAAAAAAGCTTGTACTGTTGATAGTGTTGTTTTGGTGGTTGACAGGTCGGGAATTATTGTAGCTTTTGCTGCAGCCGATTTTATGCCGAACCGGCCGGAGGTGGGAGTAGCGCGTTTGCCGGAAGAGGCTGCCGTATACCGGGCGATGGAGCGAAAAGAAGTCGTTTCCGAGATGAGGGAAGTTATAAAATCGCAGGCTTGTCCAATTATTGAGGACGACGGGTCGGTTAGTGGCGCTATTATTATGTCCCAAAGCCTGGAGACGCAAAAGAATCTTTCAGCTGCTGCTTGCGATTTGGCTTCATCTAGTGAGCAACTAGCAGCTACGACCGAAGAACTGGGAGCTGCAGCTTCTAAGCTGGCCGAAGAATTAGTGCGAGTAAAAATAGGCAGCGAGAGTGTGCTTAGCAATATTAGTCAGACTGATGATATTTTGCGGTTTGTCAGTGATGTAGCTGCTAATTCGAATTTACTCGGTCTTAACGCCGCCATCGAAGCTGCAAGAGCTGGGGAGCATGGCAGGGGCTTTGCGGTTGTGGCTGATGAAATTCGTAAAATGGCGGCTAACAGCGCTCAGTCGGTTGATGAAATAAAAAAGATATTGCAAAAAATTCATAGTGAAACAACGGGGGTTGCCGGTACGATTGGGAGCGCTTCAGAGTTCAGCGAGCGGCAGGCGGCTGCAACTGAAGAAATAGCCGCAACGGTACAGTCTTTGGCGGCAACTGCCGCTAAGGTTGAAAAAATAGCGGGTGAACTTTAGTTTGGGAGGTATTGATGGATAAAGCAAAGTCATTGGGAGAAGCTCCGGTATCATCATTAATATGGAAGTTTTCGGTGCCGGTTATTGTGGGCAATATTGTTAATGCCTTGTACAATGTTGTAGACAGTATTTTCGTTGGTCATGGTGTGGGAGAAATCGGCCTTGCCGCAGTTACTATCGCTTTTCCACTGATGATAATACTGATGGCGGTGGGGATGTTTGTCGGGGCCGGGGCATCAGCGTTAGTTTCAATCCGGTTAGGGGAACAAAAGCTGGCTGAGGCTGAGCAGATTTTGGGCAACGCCTTAATGCTTATTATTGTGCTGGTGATATTATCAACAGGCACGGCCTTGTGGTTTCTCGATCCTCTGCTGATAAAGCTGGGGGCGACGCCTGATGTATTACCATATACCCATGATTTCATGAGCGTTATTTTGTGGGGCAGTGTATTCCTGCATATCGGGTTTGGTTTGAACGGCATTATTCAGGCGCAGGGCGATCCAAGAACGGCGCTGAAAACGATGCTGATCTCGGCACTGCTTAATATTATTCTTAATCCGTTGTTTATTTTCGGGCTTCATTTAGGGATCAAGGGTTCGGCTTTGGCTACCGTCATTGCCCAGGCTGTTGCGGCAAGCTGGGTGTTACTTTACTTTTCCCGCGGCCTGGGAACGTTGAAACTAAGAGTAAAAAATCTTGTGCTTCGGTGGCGGATTATTCTTGGTATTGCTAAAATCGGTGTGTCAATTTTTCTTATGCAGATAAGTAACAGCGTGGTAATGCTGTTAATCAATAATAGTCTTATTGTTTACGGCGGCGCGGTGGCGGTGGCTTCATTCGGCATTATTAACCGGATTACGATGTTATTATTGATGCCGGTGCTAGGAATTACCCAAGGCGCTCAGCCGATAATCGGCTATAACTTTGGGGCCAGACAATATGAGCGGGTTGTGCAGAGTTTAAAAATAGCCCTGACGGTAGCGACGGGCATATGTATTGGCGGCTTTATTTTGGTTCAGGTGTTTGCCGCCGAGGTTATTCTTTTGTTTAATGGTGGTCCGGAAATGGTAAAAGTCGGGACGGACGGACTGAGAACGTTTTTACTGATGCTGCCGCTTATCAGCTTGCCGACAGTGGGCGGGAACTATTTTCAGGCTGTCGGAAAAGCTGGTTATTCAATTGTTCTTAACTTGTTGCGTCAAGTTATTCTCTTGATACCGTTAGTGCTATTGCTGCCGAGGTTTTTTGGCTTGCAAGGGGTCTGGATGGCTGCGCCGTTTTCAGATTTTACGGCTGCGGCAGTGACAGGGATTTTTTTACTGAGCGAATTGAAAAAACTAAAAAATAAGCAACCTGATTTAGCGCAAGAAAATAGCGGGGAGGGGTGATTTTAGGGTTATTCGTGGGAAGATGCAATACTGGCCAGGTGGTTTTTGATAATATTTAAAAACATCGGGATTGTAGGGTTGAAATTTGTCTTTCGCCATACTGCTATCAGGAAGGCATCATTGGCATTTTCGCCTTCCAGTTCAATGAACCGAACTGTATCGCTTGCAAGTATTGCGAAACAACGGGGCAGGATGGTAACGCCGCGTTTGGCCTCAACCAATAGTAATAAGGCTTCCGCCGAACTGGCTGTAGCTACGAGATTGGGTACAAACCCAGTACTTTTTCCGTCTTTCACGATAAATTCAAAGCCAGCCGGATTGGTTTTTTGATCCCAAAAGACAAAAGGATCGTTTACCAGGTCGGTGCGGCAAATGTTTTTTTGGCTGGCCAGGGGGTGTTCGCGATGGAGGACGACGCACAGAGGATCTGTAGAGATATTGTAAACATCTTTCCAGGAAAGCTTGGGATTGGGAACAAAGTCATGGGATAAGCGAAAAAGAATGTCGACTCCATCATCCTCTAGTAGGTCCTGGAGATCATTTATACTACTTTTTTCTAACTTTAAATCGATATTTGGGTAGGTAGACAGAAAAAACTGAATCCAAAGCGGTAAACTTTCTTTGCCCACATTGCCGTTAAAGCCGATCTTCAGACTTCCCTGATATTTGGAATTAGCACGTTGCGCGTTGGCAACGGCTTGTTCTAAGCTTCCAACAATCTGTTTTACTTCTTTATAAAATACTTCGCCGGCATTTGTCAGCTGAACTGTCCGTTTGTTACGATAAAAAAGCGGTAACTCTAATTCTTTTTCCAAGGCGATAATTTGATGACTTATTGCCGTCTGGGCAATGTAGTGCCGTTCGGCTGCTTTCGTAAAATTCAGATATTCGGCAACTGAAATAAAGTATTCGAGTTGTTTTAAGTTCATGAAGGGAACCTCCGTATAAGCTATTAAGAAAGAATTAGTCTCAAATCACGTGTTGGTTTTATCTCGTTAACAGGCTACAACACTCGAACTTATATTCATTATTATACACCTAACAACTAATTTATTGTAGGCGAAGTTTAGTGAGCTTTAGTATATACATAAAACGAAACGGGATTGTTGCGAAAAGGTGACAGAAAAGGAACGTCCCCTGC
>JAGGAC010000070.1 GCA_017889635.1 Bacillota bacterium
TAAAAGGAACCCGTAATGATTTACGCTACAGCCAATACTGATCATTACATACCTATACGCAAACTTTCGCCTACGCACAAGCATTACACAACCAATACTAACCTTTGCTCGACTACCACAGATAGCTACTGAACCGCCTGCAATCTCTCGACTGCAAACGACCCGTTAAATTCACAACCCATGATAGTCTTAGCTCGACTGCCATACATCCCTTGGGACCATACGACAACAGTTGGGCTGCCGTACAGCCTTTCAAGACCTATAGCAATCTTCTCGCCGACTACTGCCGACCCTTTTCAGAACCGACAGCAATCTTTGACCGACTAATACCGAGCTCCGTTTCCGAAACCCGATACCAATCTTGGCTCAACCATTACAGATCCCTTACGCTCATTATTATCTCTCAAAATGACATTAATATTCCTTGCAACAAAAATCAGTCTCCTTAAATTCTTATTTCTTTACTTTAGATATCCCTTGATTTCTTCCTTATTGGGAACCTTTCCAGCAACTTTGACCACACCATCAATAACCAAGGCAGGAGTATTCATAACTCCGTATTTCATAATCTCTTTAATGTCTTCCACTTTGACAAATTCAGCATCAACACCAAGTTCCTTAACCGCCTGTTTAGTTGCCTCGTATAAACTATTGCATTTTTGGCATCCCATACCTAATATTTCAATTTTCATAGTTATACCTCCCAAAAATCACTTTAAAAACTTTAAAATGCTTTGGCTATCGCCAATTTGCTCACCAAGCGTTTTCTCTGCCGCACCAACCACCGCTAACACAGAAGGATACGCTATGCGATAAATAACCTTCTGTCCATCCTTTCGGGAGTCGATAAGCCCTTGCTTTTTCATAACGCTCAAGTGTTGGGATAAATTAGATTGCTCTATATCAAGTTCCTCAATAATTTCGCACACACAGCGTTCCCCCTTCTCCAATGAACGAATAATTTTAATCCGTGCAGGATGAGCTAAGGTCTTGAAAAAATCAGCCGTTAATTTTACTACGATATCCTCCGCCATAATTATACCTCTTTCACTAATTTACAATATGATTATATTATAATATTAAAAAGATAACCCGTAAAGATAATTGATATTGCTAGAATGGCGACAAAAATTGCGATGAGTTTTGGTTTCAATACATTTCGTAAAATAATCATTTCGGGAAAGCTTAACGCTGTTACCGCCATCATAAAGGCTAAAGCAGTTCCTATGCTCATGCCCTTTTGGATTAAAGCAGTAACAATGGGGATTATCCCCGCAGCATTAGAATACAAAGGCACACCTATTAACACCGCCATAGGAACAGCCCAAATATTATCTTTTCCGGCATACTGAGTAAGAAACTCTTCTGGAGCATAACCGTGAATAAAACCGCCAATACCAATCGCAATAACAACGTATAGCCAAACCTTTTTCAAAATTTCCATCGTATACTCGCGAGCATATTGTACCCTATTAGAAAAAGACATCTCTGCTATTTCCATATCACCTACCTTCATTTGATAAACATATTCTTCCACCAAATGTTCCAATTTGAATTTACCGATAAAAAATCCCGCAATAATAGCAATAGTAACACCCGAAGCAATATAAATCGCCGCAATTTTCCACCCTAACAATCCCCATATCATAACCAGCGCTACTTCGTTTACCATCGGTGATGAAATTAAAAAAGAAAAAGTTATACCCAGTGGTACACCTGATTCAATGAAACCAATAAATACCGGAACAGCAGAGCAGGAACAGAAGGGCGTAACTATTCCTAACAACGCGGCTACGATGTTTCCATATAACTCCCGCTTATGACTTAATATCTTTTTGGTACGTTCCGCAGGAAAGTAAGAACGTAAAATTGATACAGCAAAAATAATGGCCGCAAGCATGATAAAAATTTTTATACTGTCATACACAAAAAAGTTCAGCGCTTCACCCAAAGTCGACCCTGGTGTTATTCCCAACCATTGATACACTAATAGATCCGCAAAATCTTTTAACACAAAAATACCTCCATTATTTACATATGCCCTTCACCGTCAGCATTCTATACTATCCTGTACTTATGACAATCATCCGCCTTCATTCTATATTATCCTGGCCTCCTATCTCCATATTATATATTAGCATTTTATAATATTATAAAATGTATTATTATAAAATACAAGTTTTTCAATCCAAAATAAAATCACTCCCTACTTCATGGCTTTCTTACCATAAAATAGGGAGTGCATCTGCTTTTATTTAGAATCTGCGCATTTTTTTAAGTTTTATTCCTAACCAATAATCTTTTTAGCAAGCTCATCTACCAGTTTTTCAGTACAGGCCGTTTTTCCCTTTTCACAGCCTAAATCTGTAAGTACAATAGATATCGGTGCTAAGTCAATCTTTTCAATAATCTTTTTTGCACAATACACCAGACAGCCGTCAATAGTAACGACTTCCTTTGCAGCTTGAGCGGCCTCAACAAAGTTTTTCAGTCCTGCTCCGATACCAGCTAGACAACTGGCTGTAGGGGTAGCATACCCGTCTTTTCTCAATTTGCGTGCAACCTGATCTGCAATTTCACCTACATCTGCACAGCCCGAACAAGCATAAACCACTCTTTTTTCAGCTTCTACACCACTACACATTATTGTTAATCCCGTTTAACTAAATCACTGAATTTCCCAAAAGAGGAGAACACCATAACACTACCTTGCCAAGTGTTTAAGAGCTTCTTCTTCAGCTGGGATCCTTTTCCTGAGAAGCAGCCAAGCATTGAACACTGTGGCCAACACCGCAGTCAGCCATGCACCATAAATTAGTGGCACACAAGCCAGTTCCACCGCAACAGCCAAATAGTTAGGATGCCGTAAAAATAGATAGGGACCTCGGCTAACCCGTTTAAATCCGGGTATTACTAAAATACGGGTATTCCAATATCGGCCCAAACTTATGAGACACCAATAGCGTAACCCCTGGGCAATAAGAAATAGCGCTAACCAGATGCACCAAAACAAATCTAACATCAACCCACGCAAAATTGCCTCAGTGACCCAGCCGACCAGCCAACTGGCATGTAAAATAAAAAAACAGGGATAGTGCGCGGCTCCAAATTCCTGCGCACCTTGGGCAAGCATCCAGCGGCGATTACGTCTTGCTAATCCTAATTCCAGAAATCGCTCAAAGCAGATTAAAGCAACTAAAGCAACAAACAACATCACCACCGGAACAGCACCTGATCAGCGCTGAAACCTGGCCCCAGCGCCAGCATGACACCATAATCTCCGTGATACGGCTCAGATCGCAGTAATTGATCAAGTACAAATAAAACCGACGCACTGGACATATTACCATAGTTGTTTAGGATATCGTAGGCAGTGGTAAACTTCTCCGCTGGTAACCTGAGGCAGTCAGCATAAGCCTCTATCACTTTTGCCCCGCCGGGATGGGCCACAAAATGCCTCAGATCGCCTTGATCTACCCCCCATCGCTCACAAGCTTGGGTCAGTAGATTCGGTAGATAGCGCCGCACAATGGTGGGAATGTCGCGTGAAAATCGCACTTTCAACCCAGATTCAACCACATCCCAGCCCATAATATCCTCGGTGTCCGCAAACAATGTACTATAGCTACCGAGCAGTTCCGGTCCTTCGCCATCGGCTGTCAAGACCACCGCCGCTGCCCCGTCGGCAAAGATTCCTGCCCCCACCAGATTTGATTTGGAAAAGTCATTGCGTTGAAATGTAAGGCTACAAAGCTCTACCGCCACCAAGAGAACTGATCGATCGGGGACAGCGGTAACCAATTCAGAAGCCCTAGCTAAGCCTGCCACTCCGCCGCCGCAGCCCAGACCCCAGAGCGGAACTCGCGCGGCATGGGCTGACAACCCCAGCGCTTGGATAAGCTTAGCATCTAAGGTAGGTGTAGCGATGCCGGTGGAAGAAACCAAGATAACTGCGCTAATATTCCGGGGCGCAACTCCCGCCCGCTCTAGAGCCTGGCGACTTGCTTCTTCAGCTAGGTTAAATCCAATTTGCTCGTATAATTGATTGGCCTCAGAAAAGGTGTGCGGCACTGCGTACCACTCCAGCGGCTGCGCAAAATGCCGGGTTGTAATACAGGCATTATCAAATATCGATAGCAAACGCTCCAGATTATCCAGCCTTTTTTCAAACAACATCGCGGCAAAAGCTTTCAATTCTTCCTGCTGAACCAAATAACGCGGAACAGCCATCCCTACCGACCTGATAATCGGTCCTCCCATACGGACCCCTCCCTCATAAAAACCCCTCGGACGTACTATAACCTATGCAACATCACAAATCAAAAATACTGTTCTACTGGTGTTTTTTTCAGACCTGGCCAATCAGCTCTTAGGTAGCCAAGATAAAAGGCAAGTTGATGACTCCGCAGCAGTTCGCTATCAAACGAAAAAGAAAAACCAGCGACAATCATTATTTCGCTGGCATCAATAATACATAGCTGTCAATCATTTAGCTCAGTTATTTATTTTTCGCATCAATCGCATGCCGTTCAGTGTAACCAAAATGGACGCGCCCATATCGGCGAACACCGCCAACCAAAGATTGACCACACCAAAGAAAGTCGCTACAACGAATATGCCCTTTACGATAATCGCAAAGCTGATATTTTGCTTGATGACCGCTACCGTCTTGCGGCTGAGCTTAATGACATAGGCCATCTTGCCAAGGTCGTCGGCCATCAGGGCAATATCGGCGGTTTCAAGAGCGGTGTCGGAGCCTACCACTCCCATGGCTACTCCTACAGTAGCGGCTGCCAGGGCCGGGGCGTCGTTCACGCCGTCGCCGACCATCACGACATTGCCGTATTCTCTGGCGATACTCTTTACGGCAGACACTTTATCCTCCGGCAACAGCTCGCTGTAAAAAGCATCAAGCTCAAGTCGTCCGGCGATCGCCCCGGCCACACGGTTGTTATCCCCGGTCAGCATAGCGATATGTCTCATACCGGAAAAACGCAACGATTTTATGGCGTTGCCGCTGTTCTCGCGAAGCGTGTCAGCCACGGCAATCATACCGTAGACGGCATCTTTAGTGCCCATGAGCATAACTGTCTTGCCTTGCTGCTCAAGTTCAGCCAATCTGGGTTCATACTGGACAAGACCATGGCCGAGTTCCTCGAATAAACGGAGATTGCCGATATATATGGTCTGCCCATCCAGGTCAGCCTGGGCGCCCCGCCCCACCAAAGCTTTGAAATTGGTAATCTGTCTGATTTCCAAGTCCTTTGCCCTGGCTACAATGGCCTGGGCAAGAGGATGTTCTGACCACTTTTCGATTGCCGCCGCCAAGGCCAGAAACTCGTCTTCACTCATATTGCCAGTCAACAGAATATCGGTAACAGCCGGACGGCCAACGGTCAATGTTCCGGTCTTGTCAAAGGCAATCGCCCGAATGCCGCCCACTTGTTCAAGGTAAGCGCCGCCTTTTATCAACACGCCTCGCCTTGAAGCATTACCAATGGCTGAAACGATAGATACCGGCGTCGATATCACAAGCGCACAGGGGCAGGATATCACAAGCAGCACCAGCCCCTTGTAAAACCAGGGAGCAAACGACTGGCCGAAGGCAAGCCACGGTAGTGCCATGACGGCGATCGCGCCGATCAGCACGGCCGGAGTATAATATTTCGCGAACACATCCACAAACTGCTGAGACGGAGCCTTCTGGGCCTGCGCTTCTTCCACAAGGTGCATGATCCTCGCCAGCGTGGAGTCGGCAGCTACTTTCATAACTTCAATCTCCAGCACTCCGTGCTCGTTCACAGTACCTGCATATACGCTGTCACCCGCATTTTTCTCCACCGGAACGGACTCGCCGGTGATGGTGGCCTGGTTGACCGCCGACGCGCCGCTCAGCACAACGCCGTCCATGGCAATTCGCTCACCGGGTTTTACAATAATAACATCGCCCAATACAATATCCTCAACAAGCATCCGCAATTCTTGTCCGCCCCGTCGTACAAGAGCTTCAGGCGGAGCTAACTCCATTAAAGCTCTGATAGACTGGCGCGTTTTATCCATTGTATAGGTTTGCAAAGTATTGCCGAAAGAGAACAGAAACGCCACTGTGGCAGCTTCGCCCCACTCGCCGATGACCGCTGCACCGATTACTGCAACAGTCATAAGAAAATTCATGTCAAAAGTCCACGACCTGAGCCCATAAAGACCGATTTTGGCCGAGCTGTAGCCACCAATAATAGCAGTCAGAACAAATAAAGGTATCAACACCTGCTCACTTATGCCAACCCATTCCAGAACAGTGGCAACCAGCAGCAATGCACCTGACACCATCGTCGCAATAGTTCGGGGGGTTTTCCACCAGGTGGCTTTAATCTGCGGCGCGTGAGCCGCCTTATCTTCCCGTTCCGCTTTGTAACCGGCTTGCTCAACAATCCGGATGATATCGGAATCGGATAGGGTATGCTCGACGGTGAGTTTTCCCGCGCCAAAGTTGACGGTAGCCAACCGGATTCCCGGCGTAGCGATCAATTTCTTTTCCAACTTAGCGGCGCAGTCGCTGCAATCGAAGCCTGATACACAGTATACGGTTCTGTGGAATCCCCGATGATCCTGGGCAGCTTTAACCAGCGTCGCCTGATAGCCAAATCCGCCGACAGCCTTGACCAGATCCGCAGGCTTTACAATGGACCCGTCATAGGTAACTTTCATCTTTGCCGTAGCAAAGTTCACTTTTGCATCAATTACGCCCTTGATCCGGTTAATGCCTTTTTCCAGCTTCGCGGCACAATCGCCGCAGTCCAGACCATCCAAATCGAAAGTGCAGTTTACCTGATGCGCTCCGTCAACGGTGGCCGCTGTTTCCGCAGCCGCAATTGACGTTTTGCCCGAACAGCAGCAACCGCAGCCATAGTTTGCGCCCGCCGACAGTGGAGCGATAACCGCAGTAGCTTCCGTGCCGCAGCATCCATCCTGGCAAGTTGAATTGCTTCTATCTTTTGCCATGTTTTCACCTCTATCTGTGTGCTATATGTTCGATGCCTTGGGAAAGCAGCAGTGAGATATGCTCGTCATCGAGCGAGTACCAAACCATTTTGCCCTCCTTACGATACTTTACCAACCGTGAGCCGCGTAAAAGCCGGAGTTGGTGCGAGACAGCCGATTGGCCCATTTGGACCACAGCGACGATATCGCACACGCAAAGCTCCCTTTTGGACAGTGCGTGTAAAATCTTTATCCGGGTAGAGTCGCCCAGTATTTTGAATGTCTCTGCCAATTCATGAACCGCATCATCCGAAAGCATCTCAGCTTTGGCCAAGCAGATGCTTTGGGGATGCTCACATAATTGTTCGCATACATCACAGTCTTGCTCTCTCATATAATCACCACCAACGTATGAATAATTGTTCATGTATTAATTATATGATACCGATCAGCTTTGGTCAATATGTATCTGCAAATTATACAAAAGATTGTCGCACACTGTTCGCCCCTATCATATTTACAAGATAAATACCTCTTGGGGTAGCTTGTCCGGCTGTACAAAGAGTGATGCGACAATAGAAATATTCGCGATAATTCCGCCGCTCGCGGCCATACTCGGTGCTGCTTTCACATAAAAATTGCACCGCTCAATTAAGGCCGTGCATTAATGACTTCATAGGCCGCTTCTTTTTATCTATTGTGTCAAAAACGACATTAGAAAGGTCATTATGGTTTTGTGGCGCATAAGTATAGATGATACCTTATTGAACTGATATAAATTTTGCCTAGCATCTATATGATACTAGGCAAACCGTCTATATAAACCCCTCGAAAACGTTCGCTTAACTGGAAATTGTGCTTTTTTCATTACCTAGCACACTCACTCTTAATTTGGACTAGGTGGCATCACGGAAGCTCACGGTCCTCCGTCCATGTAGCGTAGGGCTCGGGGGACGGTGGAACAGACTCCAGTTCAACATTCACGCCGTAAACATTGTGATAGGTCGTTTCCCTTGAACGTTCAGGAATATCCAAATTGGCAAACGCCGGATGATTTTTAGCGCCGCCTTTTTGGATTGCAGACGGTACATAATCAACCCAGCTCTTATCAAAGGGACAGCGGAAAAGCCGATACCAGTGATAATGCCAAATCTTCCATTCTCCATTTTCCTTGATAAAATCTGCAGCAATTCTGCCCCACACCCAGGTGGCGACCGGCTTGCCAATTCCATTCGGATCATCCGACATACGCGGATCGGTTTCATGACCAGGTGATTGCCAAAGGCCGCGTGCTGTCTGGCCGTCCTCGGCAACGACAATCTGAGGAGTTGCCAAGTTATGTTCATACATACATCCCTCGGTAGGACCCGGGGCAAAAATCCCCTCATACATCTTCCGGATATTATCAATGCCGATAAATACGCCATGATCGGCAATCTCGGCCGAACTGTCGGCCCTGTTGGCAAAAAATCTCCAAGACGTCTTCAGACTTAATACATCATCCCGGTTGCTTCTGACATGACAGGTCATATATTTCCCCATTAAACGCTGCAAGTCATTGACAGATTGAAGCCTCTCAACCTCCTTTAATAAATAATCAACTTTTTTCTCCAATTCCGCAATATTACTCATAATTCAAACCTCCTAATATCATCAATGCTAACGCTACGCCATAATCGGCAGTTTCAGCATAGCTATTGTCGTCGATCGCTATTAATGCGAATACAGAGCTTCGGCCTCCGCCAGCGCCGTGAATTTATAGATCCAGGAGCCTTCTCCGGCCATGCCGGCAGCAAGCAAATAACCTTCTTTAGTCCCAGGCTTAATCACAAGGTTGGGAGTCATATCGAATTTGCCCTCTTCCCGACCGGGAACAATAACGTTAGCAATAGGAACGCCAAACTTGTTTTGGACCAGTAACCTTCCGCCTCCCATCATTCCTGTGTAGACATTGCCGGCGGCATCCACCTTGTTGGAGTCAGGAGCATCAACACCAGTATTGATATAGGCGGCCGTCAGTCCGGCAAAAGGAACGAGGTTGCCGTCAGGTGTAATGTGGGCACGAAGGATCGAATTCCGGCCAGGTTCGGAAATCCACAGGTACACATCAGACGGAGACAACGAAATGCCGTTGGGGGAAGCAAGATTGGCGATAACCAGATTAGTTTTCTTATAATCATCCGCCGCATCGAGGCGATACACTCCACCGACGGGATTTGTAAAGTAGCCTTTGAAATCAGTAATAAACAAGTTGCCCTTTTTATCGAATACCAAATCGTTTACAACCAGCGGAACATTGTTGTAGGTCGGATACAGCGTGTCAAGAATGGTTCCGTCGGGCTTCATGATCATAATTTCCCCGGTCAAGCAAACGGCGAACACTCTGCCGTCTTTATGGAAGGCAATACCGACCGGAATGGACCTGCCCTGCCAAATTGTTGTTATGGTTTTATCCTGGGCGATTTTAACGATGCGCTGTTCGGTGTCCAAAGGTGAACTGCGACAGACATAGAGGTTTCCCTCTTTGTCAAAGGCGGGTCCTTCCAGCCCCGGATGTTTAAGATCAGCGTCGACTTGAAGCCAAGGCTCTGCTACGATTGTCGGAAGATTGGCGACTTCCTGGGGCAAAGGCCTTCCTTTAGGCGTAATCGCCTGGTCACAACCAGGATTAGCGGCAAATAGAGCACTTACCGGTAAGAGGCACAAAACAAAGACAAGCACTGCAAGTGTAAACCTTGGCCCCCTAAATCGTATGCCGCTAACTTTTTGCACATTTTTGTACACAATATATCTCCCCCTTTATTCCTGCTAAACTAAAACCATCAAAAGCCCTAACCGCCCTCTTTCTGCGGCTTTAGACCGCTTGGGTTGGAGCGTTTTTTTCCGGTTTGGCATAATAAAACTTAAATGCGGCTGCAATTAGCAGAGAAGCAACACTGCATCCGGCAACAAAAATCCAGCCGGCGTTATACCCATGCGTCATATCCCGCAAAATCCCCAGTACCTGCGGAGCAAAAAACTGTGCGAAACCGCTGCCAAAAAGAACGATGCCGATAATCGGACCGACGTCACGCCCCTGGTTCATACTGCCGGCTACCGCCATAAGAATATTGGGAACAATAAACTGAAATGCTTTAGCCAGCAGCAATCCGACATAATATACACCGTACATATCGTGCTGACCAATAATAATGCACACGCCAGCTATCGTATTAAATAACCCTATCAGAATAAGCATATTCCATCGGCCGTAACGGTCAGCTGCCCAGCCCCCGACAATATTTACAATAAAGGAAAGAACCAATCCAATTGTAAGGATTTGAGTGAACTGGATCGGAGTAGTACCCCATAGTTCCTTCATCTGCAGAACACCGAAGCTGTCCATCAGCCCTTCCTCGGACGAAAACAGGACCAGCAAACCCAAAGCCCAGACCGCAGGCATCAAATAAACATTCCGCGGCTTTTCGCCACTCTTGTCCTCTATCCTTTGGACTTCCTGCATTTCCTTGCTAGGGTCCAGCAGGCGTTTATAGAAAAAGCCCACCATAATCATAGCAAAAGCCGTAAAACCAACAAATGCGAACATAGCATAGCGCCAGCCAAAACTATGTTCGAGAACAGCCCCCGCGTTAATACCCAGTACCGCGGCTAGAGTTGAAAATCCGCCCAAAATCCCATAAGCCGTTGCTCTATATTTGCTGGCAATAATGAATGTCGCACAGGCCATCATAGCAGGCACAGCAAGCCTGTAAGCGAATACCCAGAGCGTTCTGCCAGTCATCGCGACAGAAAAAGTCTGCGCCTGGGACAAGATGAGCAAACCGGCGACAACACCTATCCCTCCCGCTACAAAGATTTTTTTTTCGCCAAACCGTTTCGTCGCCCAGCCGGCCGGCACCGACATGATGACTGTCGCAATTCCGGTTACTCCGGCAAACATGCCGATCTCAGTAAAATTCATATTGAAGGCTTGCTTAACGATCGGCAACAGAGGAATCCAGCCCATCATTGCTGCCATAAAGGTAAGATAGGTTAGGATCATCGCGATAAACGGGACCGTCAGCCACCACCGTTTATTGTCCATGTTCTTCACCTCTTCGTTATCAAATTAACCTACCTTGGAGTCTCAGCTAAAAATAATAATTCACCTTAACTTGATAAATCTTATCTAACGCCGCTTCAGGCATGCTTGTTACGCTTTTGTCATTCAACCTCTGGTCCAGGTAACGGAAAGTTACGATTACATTCTTAACCGGGACCGCCTGATAAATCAGGGCAAGGACATTCATATTGTCGGTACCGAAATATGTATTGACCCCATTTACCGGTGTTGTGCTAGTCAAAGACATGGTATCCCAGTTACCGCAGCCATTAGGAAGGGTACCCGGCTGTACGGAATGATAGAGTATAGCCCACGCATCGGTGCTAGGCTTATTATGGTCGACCAATTCCATGGTGGGATAGAAAAGCGGCGGCATTTTTGAGTTCGTCAATTCTAACGCCCAGCCCCTGGGATGAGAGGGAATTGTGCCGGTCTTATCAACCAAATTTGTAGAAACACATTCACCCAAAAGCATGAGACCGCCGAAATGATAATCAAAAGCCACATCATAACCGTTGGACTGTCTAAAAGTACCGGTATTGAAGTTGAGGTAGTTGCTGTTTACCGTTGACCAGTAATGGCCGAAACTAATTCCGAAGTTATCGGACGGTGTTGTCTTGATCTGAGCGGTGGTTAACGTCGGGTTGGCTTCACCAGTCAAATCGCCTGATTGCTCGGGGGGAGTTTTAATATTGCCCACGAAAACCGTTACAGCAGTAGAAGCCCTCAGTTTCTTGAACACTTTTACACTGTCAGCATCACCTGGACGCCCAAACATACCATTACCTAAGCCCCAGATCGGTGTGCGGCCAATATCCACCTGGTCAATACCAAGAAAATTCTTCATTGTAATATACATATTGCCCCATTCAAAGTCCGCAGTAGTACCAACCTGTTTATCGCCCGAGTTTTCATAACAGGCATGCCAGCTCATTTTCTCATTTATGATACCATCCAAGAAGATCCTTGTATGATACCGGAGTTTCTGGCTACCGTATTGAGTACTGCCTTCAAGCGCTTTTTGGGAAGCTGAGTCACTCGAATAGATGAACCACATATCAGGATGAATGGTAAAGGGCATTTTTTGTTCCAGAGATTTGGTCTTGCTTTCTACCCCGCTTACCCGCATTTTTAGGCTGCTAATCTCATCAGCAAATTCCGCCGCCAACTTTTTTATAAGAGCCTTTTGTTCATCGTTAACCATTTTTTCTTTAGTCATGGCGTTGCCGACGATTTGGGCCATTTCGTAGCGGGTAATAATCCGGTCGCCGCGATAAGTACCGTCACCGTAGCCGCTGATGATGCCAGCCTCTGCTAATTTTGCGACCGCATCATACGCCCAGTGCTTGGCAGGGACATCAGAGAAAGGATCGGCGACAGCCATCGCCACACTAGTACTACACAAGATACAGAATGCTACCAGTAAAATCAAAGGCTTTTTCATACTTACACCCACCTTCGCTTATTGGAACTCATTACTTAGTTCACATTCTCTTATGCAAATGATGTCAATAAATTTTACCATCGGAAGCTGAATTGTTTGCATCCCCCCTTATCCTCGTAAAAATAACCAGTCGTAATTATCTGAATAATCAGATCATCTGGATTTATTGTATTTAATTTCCTTTCCGCTGTAAAATGAGCAAAATGCCAATTGCTATGCGTCAAACGCATGGGAACAGTTTAGCAAATCATAAAAACCGCGCCAACAAACAAAAAGTCTACCCTCCAAATTAAGGGTAGACACAACAAGTATCCATATAATGTTCTTAGATCGTACCTTTTTGAGCCAGCATATTCGCTCCTGTATCCATCGAGTCACTAAAATCCGTTTGTCTTTGAACCCGGTCAATATATTCTCTGAACAACCAGAAGAGCTTATTCCTATTTTCCTTTTTCCATACCAGAATAATATCAAGCTCCATGGTGAAATCTTTGATTTCAACAATCGTCAAATCAGCCCTGAGCATTTTTGCTTCTTCATATGGCAACAATGCGATTCCCCTCCCTGTGCAAATCTGGAGAAGCAACGTCTCGCGATTCTTCAGCAGTCCAAAAGACTGATCGACAGGTTTTAATTTTGCGTGAAGATTATCGCGCAACACATGCCGGTATCCTAAATTATCAAAATATAAGACATTTTCTTTGCGAAGTTCCTCGATCGAACAGCGTCCCTTGGCCGCGAACGGATGATTATTATTGACAATTACGCATTTATGATCGTGCTTTAACACCGTTGTTTCAATCTCATCACTTATACTTTCAAGGTCTTCTAATTCAAAAGAATAAGTCAGTCCCATATCCGCTCTGCCGCACTCAACATATGGGACAATTTCTCCTATCTCGCGGTACGTAATGGTAAAGTTGGCCTGTGGATTTATCTTGCAATAGCTCATATAGATATCGAGAAAACAACTCAGATGCAGAGGAAGACTAACCATCGTCAGATGTTGCATTTCGCCGACCTTACGCACCCGCTGTTCTAGAAGTTCCATCTGGATCAGTAATTTTTCTCCCTCAGCCGCCAAAAGTTGCCCAGCCTCAGTAAGTTTCAGTGAACTGTCCTTCGTAAATAATTTTGTACCAATCTGCTGTTCTAGGCTCTGCATCTGCCTAGTGAGAGTAGATTGCACAATAAAAAGCTTCTGAGAAGCTTTTGTGAAATTCATATGGTTTGCAACGACCAGAAAATTTCTTAAATATTCTGGGTTCAATCCACACGCCTCCTGAATATTTGCCAAAATTCAGTCTAATTAATGAGAACACTTATATTTATATATTGTATCGATTATTTAGAATACAGGCAACCACCATTTTCCTTCACTTTATTCTCGTCATCCGCGCCTGTTCGGCATAATAGGCCGCCATCCCCCTTGCTAGTTCGGCGTTTTCTCCCTTAACCTCAGTAAACACCTCTGCCAATTCTAAGAGTTCCGGCAAAGTATTATCCAATTCCTCATTCCTTTGTTTTGCATAATAATAGCCACGCTCAAAATCAGTCATTATATTAAGCGCATCATTTATGCCTTTGTCCCCCATATATATTCCCCCTAAATTCGGACGGCTCTGGTGCTGCAGACTAGAGCAGCACCAAAACCGGCTTATTTAGGTGAAATTTAAAAAGCGCAGCCCAGGATTTAGCTTATAGCTAACCTACACTGCGTCTTGCTTCATCGTTTGCAATTGAAACAAACAGACCGGTTTATAGAGCCAAAAAGAAACAGAATACCGCCTATCTGCTGTCACATGCTGTAATTCAAATTCGCATTAAGCCCCAGCCTGCTGCATCAAGCCAACAATCATCTATACCCCTTAGCCCTACCGCTGCTTGCCTAAAAAATGGAAAAAGAGTATAATATAAATTGTCGTCATGGGCAGCTAAAGCTGCTGCGTGTAGGTGCCTAGTACACCTGCATGAGCCTGTGAGTGTTCTAGCACTCACAGGTCATGGCGATTTTTAATTTCCACCTGTTTCTAATTATAGGCTTGTTTGACAAAAATTTCAAGCGCGGAATAAAAAAGAATGGCATGTGCCACTCCCTCGTTATAGTACAGTATTTGGAAAAAATGCCTTCAAGGGCGGTTTTTTCATGTGTAAAATTGGAAAACAATGTTATAATATTATTAGGTTGTCTGGGAACGGTTAGCCCACCCTTCTCTGAAAGGGGGTGGTACCTTATGTCTACATATGAGGCGTTGTCTTTTGCAATAGCATTTGCCACGTTGATTGTGTTGATCATAAAACAGAAATAACCGCTCCCGGCTAAAGATTGCGGTTATTCTTAACTGTAAACCTCTAGGCTAACCGTTTCTGGTTAGACAACCTATGGGGCTGGCGTCTGCAAACGTCAGCCTTTTTCTATATTGTATCCAGTTTTAAAAAAATATTCAAGTTAAAATTTTTTGGAACAGACATCTCACCTATTTTAATGCGTTTTGAGCAATCTTAAGCCGCTTCATATTAATATCGCCTAGTATTTGCCGTTTTTCTTCCGACGGTTGATTTCCATTCAAAGTTTCCACCTGTTTCTAATTATAGGCTTTTCTTCGCCAGTCTTATCGCCAATCCATCCAATTCTTCAATCATCGCAGGGCGGCGTAGATACTTTGCTTTTAGCTCTTCAATGATACGGCTCACCTCA